>NZ_AMJN01000055.1:0-29356 GCF_000302435.1 Acinetobacter sp. TG2027
CCCGTTCTAATGAATGGGGGTGTTTCTTTATTGCGTGGAATTTGTATCCTCAATCTTTAAACATTAAAACTTATTCAAATTATAAAGAAATAAAGCTACTCTAAAATTATTTACCTAATTAGAAATTTAATATGCAATGGATCGTAATTAAAACTTTCTCATTTCCTTATGAGGCACAAATTGCAAAGACTCAACTAGAAGCATTTGAAATTCCTGCTTATATTGAAAATGAGCATACAATTAATATGGATTGGTTTTATTCTAATGCTTTAGGTGGGGTTCGTTTATTAGTTCCAGAAAACTATGTTGATGAAGCGAAGTCATTTCTTGAAAAAGACTTTAGTGATGAGCTTGAACAAAAGTTTGGGGAGAGTAAAGGATGTTGCCCTGAGTGTGGAAGTTTGGATATAGAAGTTAATACTAAAGGAAAAAAATCTGCCTTTTTAGCGTTTATGTTTTTCGGTCTACCTTTATTTTCTTTTAAAAATGGTAATAGATGTAAGCGTTGTGGACACTTTTGGAATTAAATATATAGTAAAAGATTATTGATTATCTTAATTATGGAACCTGATGTAGGGATATTGGATTTAGTTCTATCTCTGCAATTAATGTGTTATGTATATAAGATGTTGTTATTAAATAGAATAAATTATTTTGATGGCCGTTTAATTTAATAAATATAAGGACTTATTTAATGGTAGATAAAAAACAGCTAACTCAAAAGCAAATAGAGTTACTCCTTGAATTATTAAAGAATAGATTTGAAAAAAATACACATCGTCATACAGAAATAAAGTGGTCGGATGTGCAAAATAAACTAATTAAGGTTCCTGATAAGCTTTGGTCATTGCAGGAAATGGAAAATACAGGAGGAGAGCCTGATGTTATTGTTTTTGACCAGCAGAAAGACCAGTATTTATTTGTAGATTGCTGTCTTGAGACACCTAAAGGTCGTAGAAGCCTTTGCTATGATCGTGAGGCCCTAGAATCTAGAAAAGATCATCCTCCTAAAAATAGCGCAATAGATGTAGCTAAGAAAATGGGAGTTGAACTTTTAACAGAAGAGCAATATTACCAATTACAAGAAATTGAAGAGTTTGATCTTAAAACATCAAGTTGGCTCAAAACCCCAAATGAAATTCGTAAACTAGATGGAGCACTTTTTGCTGATCGTCGATATGGTCGTGTCTTTATTTATCATAATGGAGCGCAGTCTTATTATGCTGCCCGTGGTTTCCGTTGTTGCTTAAGAGTATAGGTATTGCATTGTATTTGAATAAAAAGAAGAGGCTTTGATGTTTTATGCCAAGAAAATGGAGATTCTTGCAACTTTTGATTGATGGCAAACATGACAAGATATGTTCTGGAATTAAATAAAAACATCAGGACATCTGTAGAAATGCAACCCAACCCAATTTACTATAATGAACAACATATTGCTTTTGCTGATAATGTTCGTCGATTTGTACAAAAAGAAATGGCTCCTTTCGTTAATGAATGGGATGAGGCTGAGACATTCCCAAGAGAGCTATATAAAAAGGCTGCTGAAATTGGTCTATTAGGTTTAGGTTTTTCTGAGGAACATGGCGGTATTCCTGATGCAGATCCATTTTATTCATTACTGGCTGGTGTAGAAATGGCAAAAGCTGGTTCGGGTGGAGTACATATTTCACTCATGGTGCATACCATTGGTGCTCCACCGATTCAGCATTTTGGAAGTGAAGAACTAAAGTCAAGAGTTTTACCAGGGATTATTTCTGGAGAAAAAATTTCAGCATTAGCGATTACAGAACCTGGTGGTGGCTCGGATGTTGCTGCATTACAGACTAAAGCTGTTCGTGATGGGGATTATTATGTTGTCTCGGGTGAGAAAACATTTATCACATCGGGAATTCGTGCAGATTACTATACTGTTGCAGTGCGTACAGATCCAACCAAAACAGGTGCTGAAGGCATTTCAATGTTGTTAATTGATGCACACAGTGAAGGAATTACTAAAACACCTTTAAAGAAAATGGGATGGTGGGCTTCTGATACAGCTCATTTGCATTTTGATCAAGTGAGAGTACCTGCATCAAATCTGCTTGGCAAAGAAAATGCTGGTTTTAAAGTTATTATGAATAATTTTAATATGGAGCGTTTTTTCTTGGGAGTAGTCGCTTATGGGTATGCATTAGTCTGTTATGAAGAAGCTTTAGACTGGGCGCAACAAAGGAAAACTTTTGGGAAGAGATTAATTGATCATCAGGTGGTTCGTCATAAATTAGTAGATATGGCAACGCAATTAACCTCAACACGAGCCTTGCTTGAAGAAACTGCATGGAAAATGACTCAGCCGAAGTTACAAGGACCTGAGTTGGTGGCACAAATTTCAATGCTGAAAAATGTTGCGACTCGCACTATGCAATTTTGTGCTGATGCAGCTGTGCAAACATTAGGTGGTATGGGCTTTATGCGAGGTACTAAGTCTGAACGTATTTACCGTGAAGTAAAGGTCAATATGATTGGCGGTGGTGCTGAAGAAATTATGAAAGATTTGATTAGTAAACAGCTTGGTTATTAATTCTTGCAGGGTGGTCATTGGGCCACCTTTTTTATTTTAATGCCATCTCCCAAACCATTTCGGTTAACTCATCAATTTTGACTTTACCTTCAGATTTATACCAAGTGACAGTCCATGAAATCGCACCACCAACTAATCTTCGCCAAATAAAGGCATCATGTTTTATTTGGCCCTGAGTACGTAACTTTTCAATGACATCTAACCAGATTTGTTCATATTCATTACGTATTTCTAAAAGATAATCTTGTTTTTCTTTTGACAGCGCAAACCACTCATAAACTAAAACAGCCATGGCTGCACCAGTATCTCCAGTAATTGAAATGAGTTCTGCTTTAATAAGAGCTCGTAATTGGTGTTCTGGATCGGTAGATTGAGCTGCTGCCTCTTCTAAACGAGCAAGATTGTAAATGATAGTTTGCTCCATTACGTGAGCGAGGATGTCATCTTTACTCTTGAAGTGATGAAATAAGCTACCTGATTGAATTCCAATAAATTGAGCAAGTTCGCGGACAGTGGTTTTATCATAACCTTGTTTGTGAAATAGATAGGCAGCTCCCTGTAATAAACGACCACGCGGGCTATCGTCAAAGCAAGAAATATGTGGAATCTGTTCAATTGAAGTCGCAATCATACGAAAGCTGGATCCTTTATATAAAAATATTTACGGAAAAAATTTTGCTAAATCTCACCATGTTTTAGGCTAGTTGTCGAGTTTGGCAGTTTTAGTCAATTTCACAATAACATTTTGCTCTTTACAAACCAAGCGCTTGCTTGGTAATGTTGAGTGTAATTTTTAAACAAAATAATGAGAAACAAGATGGCAAGTAATCAACAGGATGATGAGCGTGTCGTAAAAATAGGGTGTGCCTCAGGTTTTTGGGGAGATACCAATACTGCTGCTTTTCAATTGGTACATCTAACCGATATTAATTATTTGGTTTTTGATTACTTGTCAGAAATCACCATGTCGATTATGGCCAAAGCGAAAATGGTAGAGCCGAAACATGGCTATGCTTTAGATTTTGTCAGTCGTGTCATGGCGCCTCTACTTAAAAAAATTGCAGAGAAAAAGATTAAGGTGATTAGTAATGCTGGTGGTGTTAACCCATTGGCATGTCGAGATGCCTTGCAAAAAATAATTAAAGAATATGGTCTAGACCTGAAAATTGCCGTGGTGTTAGGTGATGATCTTTTGACAAAACATGAGCAGCTAAAATCACAGAATATTCAGGAAATGTTTAGTGGGGAAGCTTTGCCAGAACAGGTGGCGAGTAGTAATGCCTATTTAGGTGCGGTTGCTATTCGTGACGCCTTAGACTTAGGCGCAGATATTGTGATTACTGGCCGTGTAGTTGACTCTGCTGTGGTGCTTGCCCCTTTACTTCATGAATATCAATGGTCTTTAGATGACTACGATAAGTTGGCGCAAGGTTCGTTGGCAGGTCATGTGATTGAATGTGGTGCTCAATGTACGGGTGGTAATTTTACCGATTGGCAATTGGTGCAGGGCTTCGACAATATGGGTTTTCCAGTGGTTGAAGTGAGTGAAGATGGCTCATTTGTTGTAACTAAGCCTCAAGGTACAGGTGGTCTAGTTTCTACCGCTACGGTTGCTGAGCAAATTGTTTATGAAATTAGTAGCCCACAAGCATATTTATTACCCGATGTAATTGCTGATTTCAGCCACGTGCATTTAGAGCAAGTCGGCGAGCACCGAGTTCGTGTGACGGGAGCGAAAGGCCAAGCACCGACTGCGCAATATAAAGTCAGTGCGACCTATCCAGATGGATATCGGGTTTTAGTGAGTTTTTTAATTGCAGGACGTGAGGCACCACAAAAAGCACAAATCATTGCCGATGCGATTTTGGCTAAGTGCGAACGTGTTTTAGCAATGCGCTCAGTGCCGCCATTTAGTGAAAAGTCTGTTGAAATTTTAGGTATTGAAAGTACCTATGGCGAACATGCCCAAACATTAAATAGTCGTGAAGTTGTGGTCAAAATAGCTGTAAAACACATGTTCAAAGAAGCATGTATGTTCTTTGCATCTGAAATTGCGCAGGCTTCAACAGGTATGGCTCCAGCTTTGGCAGGGATTGTGGGAGGGCGTCCAAAAGCATCGCCAGTGATTAAACTATTTTCATTCTTAATAGATAAAAATCAAGTAAGTGTCGAAATCGATTTTGAAGGAAAACGCTACCCAGTTGAGATTCCACAAGGAGTTTCTACAGAGCAATTGCCTACTTTAAAGGCAGGTGAAAATGCAATTTATCAAGGAGATGAAATTGAAGTTCCTTTGATTGAAATTGCGCATGCCCGCAGTGGTGATAAAGGCAATCATAGCAACATCGGTGTGATTGCGCGTAAAGCAGACTATTTGCCATGGATCCGTGCAGCACTGACGGAAGAGGCTGTTGCAAGCTATATGCAACATGTCTTGGATGCTGAGAAAGGGCGAGTAATCCGTTATGAGTTACCGGGTTTGAATGCACTGAATTTTATGTTGGAAAATGCCTTGGGTGGCGGTGGTGTTGCAAGCTTACGTATCGATCCACAAGGCAAAGCATTTGCACAGCAATTATTGGATATGCCTGTTAAAGTTCCGGCACATCTTTTAGAAAAATAAAATGAATGGATGAAAAAAAGATGAGTTATCAATCAATATTTAGACCAGATGCTTTCGCCAATAAAGTCATTATTGTGACAGGTGGTGGCTCAGGAATTGGACGCTGTACGGCACATGAGCTTGCAGCCCTCGGCGCTCAAGTAGTGATTACAGGACGAAAAATTGAAAAATTAGAGAAAGTAAGCCAAGAAATTATAGAAGATGGGGGCTTAGTTCATTTCATTGTTTGTGATAACCGTGAAGAAGAACAAGTGAAAAATATGATTGCCGAAGTGATTGAGAAATTCGGCAAACTAGATGGCTTGGTAAATAATGCTGGCGGCCAGTTCCCCTCAGCTTTAGAGAATATTTCAGCGAATGGTTTCGATGCAGTCGTGCGTAATAATTTACATGCAACTTTCTATCTAATGCGTGAAGCTTATAACCAATGGATGGCTAAACATGGTGGCAGTATCGTCAACATGACAGCTGATATGTGGGGCGGCATGCCAGGGATGGGACATTCTGGTGCTGCGCGTTCAGGGGTTGATAACTTAACTAAAACAGCATCGGTTGAGTGGGGGAAATCTGGTGTTCGTGTAAATGCAGTTGCACCGGGTTGGATCGTTTCATCTGGTATGGATAATTATAGCGGTGATTTTGCCAAAGTAATTATTCCAAGTCTTGCTGGTAATGTACCGTTAAAACGTATGGGAACTGAGTCAGAAGTGTCATCGGCGATTTGTTATTTACTGTCTGATGCTGCGGCTTTTGTGTCAGGTGTAACTTTGCGTATTGATGGTGCTGCATCGCAAGGGACAAGAATGTATCCACTAGCTGATGCGACAAATAGTCAGTCTTATAATGGTTTCCATCGCGCGTTTATTCCTGAAATTTTTCAGAAAAAGATTGAGGCTGAGGAGGAATAACAGTGACTATTCTCCAATCCGAAATTGCTGTCGGTAGTGAACAGTATCAAAAAAATAAAGAGGCACTGCTTGCTCAGCTGAGTGAAGTTCGTGCAATTCAGCAAAAAAGTATTGATAAATCGTATGCTGCTAAACCGAAATTCGATAAAAAGGGCAAGATTCTGCCGCATGAGCGTGTACGATTATTACTTGATGCTGATTCACCTTTCGTTGAGCTTTGTGGTTTGGTTGGCTACAACATGCATGATGACAAAGATGGTTCAGAAGCTGGTGGTGGTGTAATTGCTGGGATTGGTTTTGTCAGTGGTGTGCGTTGTCTGGTCTCTGCAAGTAATAGTGCGATTAAAGGCGGGACCATGTCTCCTATGGGTGTGCAGAAAACCTTGCGCTTGCAAAAAATTTCTTTAGAACAAAAACTTCCCTTGATTACGCTGACCGAAAGTGGAGGTGCCAACTTAAATTATGCTGCTGAAGTATTTACTTATGGTGGTATGACATTTGCCAATCAGGCACGTCTTTCTGCGGCAGGTATTCCACAGCTTGCAGTGGTGCATGGTAATGCAACGGCAGGCGGTGCTTATCAGCCCGGTCTTTCAGATTATGTAATTGCTGTACGTAAGCAAACCGAGATGCTTCTTGCAGGTCCCCCTTTACTCTTGGCTGCCACTGGTGAAGTAGCAACAGCTGAAGAGTTGGGCGGGGCAGAAATGCATGCGCAGGTTGCTGGAACCGCAGAATATTTGGCTGAAAATGATGCTGATGGTATTCGACTTGCACGTGAAATTTTTGAACATCTGAACTGGAAAGAGCAAATCAAACCAGTTGATGTAACTTATAAAGAACCTCGTTACGATACCGAGGAATTATTGGGTGTGATTCCAAGTGATCCTAAGCAACCATTTGATATGAAAGAAGTGGTTGCCCGCATTATTGATGATTCAGATTTTCTAGAATTTAAACAGGAATATGATGATTTAACGGTATGTGGCTGGGCAAAGATTGGCGGATTACATATCGGTATTATTACCAATAATGGTCCGATTACACCCCAAGGGGCGGCGAAGGCAGCCCAGTTTATTCACCTGTGTGAACAGACTAACCGTCCGTTATTATTCTTACATAACACTACTGGTTTTATGGTGGGAACCGATGCAGAGCAAAATGGCATTATTAAACATGGCTCAAAACTGATTCAAGCGGTTGCCAATTGTACCGTACCTAAAATTTCGATCGTTGTAGCAGGGTCATATGGCGCTGGCAATTACGCGATGTGTGGGCGAAGCCTATCACCAGACTTTATTTTTGCTTGGCCAAATTCGCATGTTGCCGTAATGGGTGCTGCTCAAGCCGGAAAAGTGCTACGCATTGTGGCTGAAGGAAAACAAAAAGCTTCCGGTCAGGAACCGAATCCGCAAATGCTCGATTTTCTTGAGCAAAGCACGGCCATGAAATTGGAGCAACAATCTACCGCGCTTTTCAATACGGCCATGCTACATGATGACGGCATTATCGACCCGCGAGATACCCGAAAATTATTAATTTTCCTTTTACAAACCATTTATGAAGCACAGCAACGAGAGCTAAATCCAACTCGTTTTGGTGTGTCTCGTTTTTAATCAACCTTTACCGCAATTAAAAAAATTAATAGGAATAACACAATGAAATTTACTGCTGAACATGAAGCATTGCGCCGTACAGCTCGTCAATTTGTTCAAAATGAGCTGAATCCACATATTCCAGAATGGGAGGCCGCGGGACGATTCCCAATCCATGAAGTATTTAAGAAGATGGGTAATCTTGGTTTATTAGGAATTTGCAAGCCAGAAGAAAATGGCGGTTTAGCGTTAGATTATTCGTATAACCTCGTGGTTGCAGAAGAAATTGGCTATGCAGCTTGTGGCGGGGTGCCTTTAGCTATTGGTGTGCAAACCGATATGGCAACACCAGCCTTGGCCCGTTTTGGTAGTAAAGAATTACGTGATGAATTTTTAACACCAGCGATTGCTGGGGAATATGTGGCATCGATTGCAGTATCAGAAGTGCATGCCGGTTCGGATGTTGCTGCTATTAAAACAACAGCAAAAAAAGATGGCGATGACTATGTCATTAACGGCAGCAAAATGTGGATTACAAACTCATTGCAAGCCGACTTCTTTTGTCTTTTAGCCAATACGTCTGATGATAAACCACACGTGAATAAGTCGATGATTATTGTGCCAGCAAAAACCAAAGGGATTAGTTTTTCAGAACCACTTAATAAATTAGGGATGCGTTCAACGACCACAGCACAGGTTTATTTAGACAATGTACGTGTACCACAGCGTAACTTAGTGGGTGTCGAAGGCATGGGCTTCATGATGCAAATGATGCAATTTCAGGAAGAGCGCCTATGGGCTTGTGCCAATGCGATTGGCGGGTTGGAAAATTTAATCCAAAAGACCATCGACTATACAAAAGAGCGTACCACTTTTGGTCAACCCCTCATTAATAACCAATATATCCATTTCCGCTTTGCTGAACTTATGACCGAAGTGGAAGCACTCAAAGCATTAACTTATCAAGCATGTGAACAGCATATTGCGGGCGAAGATGTCACGATGTTGGCGTCTATGGCAAAACTCAAAGCTGGACGTTTAACTCGTGAAGTTGCTGATAGTTGTCTGCAATACTGGGGCGGCAATGGCTTCATGTGGGATAACCCTGCGTCGCAGCTGTATCGTGATGGCCGCCTAGGGTCTATTGGGGGCGGGGCAGATGAGATTATGTTGGGGATTATCTGTAAGTTGATGGATATTCTGCCTAAAAAGCACAAATAAAAATAAGGAATACACCATGACACTTTCGGCATCTTTACAAGCTTTAGATCTTGATGACAGCATTCAATTGGAACAAGACGGCAGTATTTTATACCTTTGGTTAAATCGACCAGAGAGCCGTAATGCCATGAACTTGAATATGGTAAATGCCATTCAACAAGTTTTTGCTGCTATTCTCGGTGATCTTTCGATTCGTGCGGTGATTATCCGTGGCGAAGGCGGGACTTTTTGTGCAGGTGGTGACATTAAAGATATGGTTGCTTTACGAATTGAAGCGACCAATGTCGGTACCTTGCAACCTTATGCTGATTTTAATCGCCGTTTTGGTGCCATGCTTGAGCAAGTTGAAGCTGCACCGCAAACGGTTGTGGTGATTTTAGAGGGTGCGGTGTTAGGTGGGGGATTTGGTCTGGCATGTGTTTCCGATGTTGCCATTAGCCGTGACAATACCCAGTTTGGTTTACCTGAAACAGGGCTTGGTGTGATTCCTGCACAAATTGCTCCTTTTGTGGTGAAACGTATTGGTCTAACTCAAGCTCGTCGATTAGCTTTATTAGGTATGCGCTTTGAAGGGCATACGGCACTGAATGTCGGTGTGGTTCATCAAATTGCACATAATGAAATTGAACTTGAGCAAGCTTTACAAGAAACAATTCAGCACATTAAACGAGCAGCTCCTCAAGCTTCGCGTGCGACTAAAGCACTGTTACATCGAACGCTCAATGAACCTTTAAATGAATTGCTTAATGATGCTGCACAGCAGTTTGCTCAAGCGGTTGGTGGTGCCGAAGCACAAGAAGGTACGATGGCTTTTATCCAGAAACGGTTGCCGAATTGGGCCGATGAATCATAAGCGATAGGGATAAAAATAATGAAATTTTCAAAAGTACTGATTGCCAATCGTGGTGAAATTGCAGTTCGAGTCATGCAAACAGCCAAAGCAATGGGCTATCAAACTGTGGCAGTTTATTCTGATGCAGACCGTAACGCTCGGCATGTACAAGAAGCCGATGAAGCTGTTTACATTGGGGCATCTAAAGTATCGGAGTCATATCTTTCAATTACCAAGATAATAGACGCATGCAAAAAAACAGGTGCTGATGCAGTTCACCCTGGTTATGGTTTTTTGTCAGAAAATACTGATTTTGCTCAGGCATGTATCAATAACCAGATTACATTTATTGGGCCTACTGCTTCTGCAATTGAGTTAATGGGCAGTAAACGCCTCTCAAAAATTGCCATGATTGAAGCAGGTGTACCTTGTGTGCCGGGCTATGAAGGTGATCGTCAAGACCTTGAATATTTAACAGCTCAAGCTGAGCAAGTTGGCTTTCCAATTATGGTAAAAGCCTCTGCGGGTGGCGGCGGTCGTGGCATGCGTTTGGTACAGCAAGCATCCGAGTTGTTTGAGGCATTACAAACCGCACGTTCAGAAGCTGAAAATGCTTTTGGTTCGGGGGAGTTGATTTTAGAAAAAGCAGTCATTGCTCCACGCCATGTCGAAATTCAGGTTTTTGGTGATACACATGGTAATTATGTGTATTTGTTCGAGCGTGATTGTTCAATCCAGCGCCGTCATCAAAAGGTCGTTGAAGAAGCACCTTGTCCGGTGATGACGCCTGAACTGCGTCAGAAAATGGGTGAGGCAGCCGTAGCAGCGGCAAAAGCATGTGCTTACGTCGGGGCTGGTACAGTTGAGTTTTTGCTAGATGCATCGGGTGCATTTTATTTTTTAGAAATGAATACCCGTTTGCAGGTAGAACATCCTGTGACTGAGCTTATTACAGGATTGGACTTGGTTGAATGGCAGTTGCGTGTGGCGAATGGTGAGCAGTTACCTTTAAAGCAACAGGAATTGACCTTAAACGGTCATGCCATCGAAGTACGTTTGTATGCAGAAGAGCCACGCCAAGATTTCTTGCCACAAACAGGTCAAGTCTTACGTTGGAAGCCCGCAACTTTGCCAAATGTACGAATAGATCATGGGATGTTGGCAACTGATGAGGTTAGCCCATTTTATGACCCGATGGTGGCGAAGGTGATTGCATATGGGAAAACCCGTGAGGATGCGATTCGCTTACTGGCGCGTGCAGTTGATGACTGTGTGTTGCTAGGTGTAAATAGTAATAAGCAGTTTTTGGTCAATTTACTGCGTCATCCAATCGTGGTTGCAGGGGATACTAATACTGCATTCATTCAACAGCATTTTCAAAACGACAGCAGTCTACATAAGCAGGTTCTATCTTTAGAAACCTTAGCTATTGCTGCGGCATTATTTAGCCAAAGAAAAGGAACTGTGGCATGGCAAACGGGTCTTGGCGTGTCGTTACCTTTGATGTTGAAATATGATGAACAGCAAATTCAATTGCAGCTTTCATCTGTAAATAACAGGTTTACGGTAGAGCTCTGTGATCAATCAGTTTGTATTGAAGTGCTTGAGAGAATGCCAGAGCAATTAGTTTATTTAATTGATGGTGTACGCCGCCGTGTGCAATATGTACTGGAGGATGATCAGCTTTATTTAGATCGAGATAATGGCAATGTTGCAATTCGCAACGTAACTTATGCCGCCCCAGAGATAGCTGATGTGGCTGGTGATGGCAAAATTCGTGCGCCAATGGATGGTGCGGTAGTGAATATATTGGTCAATAAAGGTGATCAAGTCATAAAAGGCCAAACTTTATTAGTGCTTGAAGCCATGAAAATCCAACAGCAGATTAAATCGGATGTGGATGGTGTAGTTGAAGATGTTTTAGGTCAGCAAGGGCAGCAAGTAAAAAAACGGCAGATGTTATTTACTATTCAAATCTAGTAAAAAATACCGCTCTATATGAGCGGTATTTTACTTTAAATGAGGAGTCCTGATTTATTCTCCATCGGCCTCTGCAATTGTCTGACTTGCTTTTTTTAGGCTATATAGTAGTTGACCTAAAAGGACTTCTTTATTACTTAGCGTAACCATGACCATTGGGTGATGAACAGCAGGAATAGCAGTTAAAATGGCCTTGCCATTATCTGCATCTAAAGTAATGTTGTTACAGCCCGTGAGTTGAATCTCTTTTAAAAATGCAGTGACCATTGCCAAAATTGAGCTACTTACGGCTGCTAGCTTAGTAGTGTTATGGTGGTTCTTGTGGCTCACTGTTGCTAATTCAAAACCATCAGAAGAGCAAATCATGACAAAATCTACACCACGCGTATTCATCAAAATATTATGAGCTTCGGCTTTTGCAAGTTGTAGTAACTGTGTTGGAGCGGTTCGTTTTTGAGTTGGGATACTAAGCATGATCATTCCCTTGAGATGTTAAGCCTACCTTGACTTCAAGTGATGCAATTAATGATTCAACCATCATTAAAATTTGTTCTTGCTCACGTGCATCAATAAAAAAAAGAGGGTATGGTAGTGCATTTGCTTTTATCCAATGACGATATTGTTGAAGTGATGACTCTTTATTTTCGTCAACATGAGTAATACCAATTGCAATATTATCATTATAATTTTTAAAGGTTTCTAAATAGCTTTCTAACTCGGCAATTGGATCAGAACTATTATGATCTAATAATAAAATAACACCGATTGCACCTTCACAAATGACCGACCATATAAAATCAAAACGGCTTTGTCCTGGGGTTCCATAGAGTCCGATTTTGATTCCGTCATCTAAAGTAATTTCACCATAATCAATGCCTACAGTGGTCTGGGTTTTCTGATGGCTTTGAACATCTGTATTGAATGCTTCTGTTTCTAGAATTGGAATTTCAGATAGCGATTTAATCGCTTCTGTTTTTCCTGCCCCCATACTACCTGCAAAGACAATTTTATATTGCTGTATAATCATAACTTCCCTTAAAGACCAAATCGCCGTCTAATTTTCCCTATAAAATTTTTTAAAAAATGATTCTCTGTATTTGAATTCTCTAAGTACAAATTTGGCGTGTAAGTGCATTTGCTTGCAGAAACAAATTTTCCATTATTTGCCATTAAGCAAGCTGTAACGAAGCGTAAGACATCATCAATTGATAAGTTAAGCTGGTTAGCCACATCAGTAATTTTTGCTCCCTGTATAAAGCATGCAGAGAGTTGTAGGCTCACTTTTCTATATTCTTTTTGATAGGGCTGTGGCCAATGATCAATTTTAAAATAGCTATCCTTCGAGGCTAGATTTTCAAAATTGTTTGAATTCCAAATCAGATTCCATAACCAGTCCTGTAAATAATAATCTTTTTTACGCGAAACCTTAGTGAAGTCTGAAGTATTAGCAAAAGTAAAATTAAAGCTTTGATTGGTTTGCGTATGTTGGCGTGATGGCTCTAACCAAGCAATTTGAGTTCTATTATCAATAATGGCTAGAGTACCTTTATCATCAAAAATATGTAGTCTGGCATTTTCTGGACTGTGTAAATTCCTTATAAACTTATCATCAATCACCAGTGGCTCATTTGATAAATCTGAAACTACAGCAGTATTTTTTTTGTTTAGATACGATAATAAGTTTATTTCTATCCAGCTTAGTAGAGATTCTACTTTTTCTAGTGGCAGATGCAGGGTGTGTTCATCAACTTGATATCCATTTTTTGAGGGAGTTTTACTAATTTTTAAATAAGGACATTTTTTATTTTGAAGAATATTTTGAATATTATCTGAATCAAAAAAGTTTTCGTTAATTAATAATAGATCAATATGAATATTAGAAATATTAACCCAATTAATATCATACTTATTAGATATTAAATTTCTGATTAAAGTTTTTAATTCATCCGAAACTTTTAAGCTTAAACCAGAGGTTGCAATATTTATGCAATGCCTATCCATAGTATCACATTAAATTTTATTGAATAAGAGAGGGGTTTTAATGTGCTCTTTATAATAGGTATAAAAAGCACATTTCAGATTAATTAGCTAAAGTCTAACTCTTTTTCAAATGACTTTAACTCATGACGAGCCATTGCTAAATTTGACTTACTACGGTCAAGGACTAAGTAAAGGAATAAATTATTATTGCTTTCTAGAGGTCTAATTAAATGGTAAGCCTTACCTAATGTAATTAAGATATCTTCAATATTGTCATTTAATTTCAAAGCATTGGCGATGTTTCGTTTGGCGCGGATTACTTCTGTATTGCCGGCAGCTGCCAATTCTAAATCAATTTCCCCACCACCTTGAGTTGCAAGTGATAAACCACTTTCTGAATCAACAAGTGCAGATGCAATAAAACCATCAATTTCAGTTAAGCTATCTAAAGAAAGTTTAGCCATGTTTTTATCTCTCAGGATTCTAAAATTATATTTACTACTTTTTCCTAAAAGTAGTTGAAATTCATTATATTTCTGCTCAATTTGAAGTCAATAAATCAAAGAAATAGAGAAATTGTTGTTTTGGGAAATAAGTGACAGAAAATGTCAGATTATAAAAAATATTATAAGATTATTTTTACATTATACTTTTAATATTGTGCTGAGTTTTACATTATATATTTTAAAATCTGAATAAAACAATTGTAATAGAATGTTAATAAAATATTGAAAAATAAAATATTCTAGTTTTAATTATAAAAAAGGGAATAATGAATTCCCCTTTTTTATATAAAAATTAAATTAAACGAGCTGTGTATAAATACAGTAGAGATAGCCCAAAATTGCTAAAGCAACTACAGGGGCAACAATCTTTGACCATGTAGGTACAGAAATTTCAGCAGCTTGTTCTTCAATATGCACGTCATCATGATGAGGTTGGGCTTGGTGAACCATTTGGTTGAACTCCTTCATTGTTGTATCCAATGATAGCTCTTCTTGTTCCACAGGTTTAGAACCAATTAATTCATTTAGGTGGTTTGTTGACCAAACCCAATCTTCAGCTTGACCTGATAAGTGTTCAATCTGACCTAAAATTAATTCTTTTAAGCCATTATGCCCAAAACCACCTGTTTCATCGAGCTGATTAAGTTCTGCTAACTGCAAAGTTAAAATTTCAGAAATACTCTGTTCTAGTTCTGAATTTTTTAAAGTCGACTGATTATGTTTAGAAGTCGTTAAATGACGAGCAACTTCTTGAATATAAAGTGGATCTGAGGTTTTGATTTCTTGATAAATCTTATTATCATTCTGACGCCATAAACTAATCAGTTTTCCAAGCGTAAGAATATTCACCTCATCAATCAGTTTATTTTTTTCATTAACTGGATATTGATTTAAAAGCTGAGGCTTTTGAATTTTTATCTGCTCAGCAAAGTATTGGACTAAATCAAATGCCATGCTTTCTTCCTCTAAATTTAATCTAAAATTCTTAACGATGGTTTTTTCTTAGTCGATGTTGTTTCAGTTGCTTCTTGTACTTCTGACTCTACTGTATTTTCTACAGGTGTTACATTGGCATATTCTTCAGGATCAAAGAATAAACCTTGTCCATTCTCACGTGCGTAAATCCCTAAAACAGCTTGAATAGGAACATAAATATCTTTTGACGCTCCGCCAAAACGAGCAGAAAAAGTAATAGCTTCATTGGTAATAAGCAATTGATGAACTGCATGGGGCACAATATTTAGAACAATTTGCCCATCTTTAACAAATTGTTGCGGAACGTCGGTATGCGGTTGTGTCGCATCAACTAATAGATAAGGAGTAAGCTGGTTATCACAAATCCATTCATAGATTGCACGAGCAAGATAAGGACGTGTAGGGGTTAAATCAATAGTTTGCTCAGACATATCACGCTATTCCATATTTAATAGTTCATTGTAACGGTTTTTCTCTTGAGGCGTCATTGATTTAGCAAAAGAAGGCCGTTCAAAGATACGTTTACAGTACAAAAATATAGGTCGACAGTGCTGTTTGGGTAAATCAATTCCCATGCTGTTTAATCTTAAAAAGATAGGGGCAAGCATGCAGTCTAAGATTGTAAAATTCTCAGACATGAAATACGGAAAATGCTGAAATAGGGGAGTAAGTGAAATTAATGTTTCACGTAGTTCTTTTTGAGATTTTTGCTTTTGTTCGACATTTAGTGAGTCAGTATGTTTTAACATGTGATCTGCTAACTTAAACCAGTCGTTTTCAAGTCTCCAGATATACTGACGCTGTTCCGCACGCATCATAGGCGCATCTGCATAAAGCTTACTTTGACGATAGCGATCATCTAAATATTCAGCGATGATAGGTGCTGAAAATAATTTAAGATTTTGTTCGACCAACATCGGTAATTGGTTGTAAGGATTTAAGCTGGCTAAATCTTCATCTTCATGGTCAGTTATGATTAATTGATATTTGATTTGTTTTTCTGCTAATAAGAAACGAATCCAATGAGAACGGAAATCATCAGCATGACTGTAAAGGGTAATCCCCTGAATAGAGGTGTTTTCGACCGACATATCACAAGACGACGTGGTTGAGTGAATCGATTAGGATACTAAAAATGCTGTAGGAAATCACGGTTCTAAAGAGATAGTTTGTTTATATTTATAAGTTTGCATTTTGTGATTCTATTTTCATAATAAAAAAGCCTTGGAAAAATCCAAGGCTTTTTGTCCAACTCGATAAACGAATTAACGTTTAGAGAATTGAGGACGCTTACGAGCTTTACGTAAACCAAGTTTCTTACGTTCAACTTCACGAGCATCACGAGTAACGAAACCAGCTTGACGTAGAACAGGTTTTAAAGTTTCGTCAGCAGCGATAAGCGCACGAGTAATACCGTGACGGATCGCGCCAGCTTGACCACCGATACCACCACCTTTAACAGTGATGTAAAGGTCAAACTTTTCAGTAACTTCTAAAAGTTCTAAAGGTTGACGAACAACCATACGAGCAGTTTCACGACCGAAATATTGCTCTAAAGTACGGTTGTTAATAACGAGTTTACCTGTACCAGCTGACAAGAAAACACGTGCAGTTGCGGTCTTACGGCGACCTGTACCATAATTAGTAGCCATGTGCTGTATCCCTTAGATGTCCAAAACTTGTGGCTGTTGAGCAGCATGCGGATGCTCAGTACCAGCGTACACTTTCATTTTTTTGATCATTGCATAACCAAGAGGACCTTTTGGTAACATGCCTTTAACCGCTTTTTCAAGAACAGCTTCAGGTTTGTGAGCAATTAACTTCTCGAAGTTAGTCTCACGGATACCACCAGGGAAACCAGTATGGCGATAATATTTCTTATCAAGTGATTTTTTACCAGTCACTTGAACTTGTTCAGCATTAATCACAACGATGTAATCGCCAGTGTCAACGTGAGGAGTATAAGAAGTTTTGTGCTTACCGCGTAAACGACGAGCGATTTCAGTCGCAAGGCGACCTAAAGTTTTGCCAGAAGCATCAACAACATACCAGTCATGTTGAACTTCAGCTGGCTTAGCGCTGAGAGTTTTCATTAAACCACTACCTATTATAGTTGGTTTGGACTATGGAATCTGTCCAAACAAAAGGAGCGAGCATTCTAAACGAGTTTGTCCAAACTCACAAGAAAAATCCAGTTTAAGCCATATAATTTAATCCATAAACTGATGAATGTCAGATATGTTAAAATCAAACAAATTCTTGTTATGTGTCTGGAGTGATTGTGCTGCCATTATATGTCACTTCCGGTGAGCCGGCTGGTATTGGTCCAGATATTTGTTTGAGCTTGGCTAAGCGGGTTGATGAACGCCCTGTTGTTATCTTGGGTGACCGAGACTTATTAGAGCAACGTGCCCAAAAACTTGGGATCGATATTCAATTTATAGAATATACCAGACAGCCTGAGTCATCATCTCTGAATGAACTCTATATAGAACATGTGCCTTTAGAAGCAGCTGTCATTGATGGTCAATTAAACCCAGCTAATGCAGCTTATGTATTAGAGCAACTGCGTCGCTCAGCTGATTATGCAATGTCTGGTAAAAGTGTGGGAGTAGCCACGGCACCCGTGCAAAAATCGGTTATTAATGATGCTGGTATTTTGTTTAGTGGTCACACTGAATACTATCAAGAGTTTGCAGGTGTAGAGCGTGTCGTTATGATGCTTGCAACCAAAACCTTGCGTGTCGCTTTAGCGACTACACATTTACCTTTAAGAGATGTAGCAGATGCAATTACCAAAGAGCGATTGCATCAGGTTATTGATATTTTGCTGCATGACTTAAAAACTAAATTTAAGATTACAGACCCACGTGTACTCGTGTGTGGCTTAAATCCTCATGCAGGTGAAGATGGTTATTTGGGTCGTGAAGAGATTGAGACCATTAATCCAGTACTCGAAAGTTATCGAGCGCAAGGGTTTAAAATGAGTTTAAGCTTGCCAGCAGATACCTTGTTTACTCCAGAACATCTTAAAAATGCAGATGCTGTACTTGCCATGTACCATGATCAAGGTTTACCTGTGTTAAAATCACAAGGGTTTGGTGAAGCCATCAATATTACATTGGGTTTGCCTTTCATTCGAACTTCGGTTGACCATGGCACTGCGTTGTCTTTGGCTGGGACTGGTTTGGCAAAAAGCTCAAGTTTAAATGTCGCTGTTGATTTAGCTTTATCTTTAGCAGCGAGCTAAATTTTTCATGTTGGAAATGTTCTATGTATCAAATTAATGCCCTAAACCCGAAAGATGAAGGGCATAAAGCTCGTAAACGTTTTGGTCAAAACTTCTTACATGATCAACGAGTCATTGCCAAAATTGTGCGCTCTGTAAGTCCGCGTACAGGCGACAATATTGTCGAGATTGGACCTGGTTTAGCTGCCTTAACCTCTCCTTTAATTGGGGAGTGTGATGCATTAACAGTAGTGGAATTAGATCGTGACTTAGCTGCTGGGTTACCAGAACGTGTTCCACATCCTGAACGTTTGACGATTATAGAAGCTGACGCATTAAAATATGACTTTAGCGAACTGGTAAAAGATGGCCGACCATTACGTGTAGTCGGTAACTTACCTTATAACATTTCAACCCCATTACTTTTTCATCTCTTGGAATTTGGCAGCAAAGTTAAAGATATGCACTTTATGCTGCAAAAAGAGGTGGTTGACCGTATTACTGCTGAACCGAATACAAAAGAATATGGACGCTTGTCGGTGATGATTCAGTATTACTGTCAACCAACATTTTTATTTGAAGTGCCGGCTGGTGCATTTAACCCGCCACCTAAAGTAACGAGTGCGGTTTTCCGCCTTGTTCCTTATGATCAAAAGCCAATTACAGCAAAAGATGAAAAAGCTTTAGCTCGACTGGTTGCCCATGTATTTACTCAGCGCCGCAAAACTTTAAGAAACAGTCTTAAAGGTATGATTGCAGAAGATGGCTTTGAAAAAGCTGGTGTTGATCCGATGGCTCGTCCAGAGACCTTAACACTTGCCCAATTTGTTGCTTTGGCCGATCAAATGGTGGCGTAAATGACTAAGCGTTTTAACTATGTTATTGGTGATGTGCAGGGGTGTTTTGAAGCTCTAAAAGCATTGCTTAAAGAAATACGTTTTGATCCGGATCAAGACTTTTTATGGTTTGCTGGGGATTTAGTGGCACGTGGTGAAAACTCAGTAGGGGCATTACGTTTTATTAAAAAGCTTGCTGATCGTGGAGCTGCTGCAACTGTACTTGGAAATCATGACCTGACTTTAATTGCGGGTGCGCGTGGTTTAAAAGAGATTAAAGAAAAAGATCGCACGCAGGACGTTATTGATGCGATTGATGGTGATGAGTTAATCGATTGGTTACGTAAACAGCCATTATGTTTATTGCCAAACGAGCATACGATCCTTACTCATGCTGGCATACCTTGTATTTGGGATGCGCAAAAAACTGTAACGTTAGCAAAAGAGGTTGAGGCTGTACTCGCAAACGAAGATTTGTCTGTATTGGATGCTTTTTTAGCAGACATGTATGGTTCAAAACCAGATCTATGGGAAGATAACCTAACTGGTTCTGCGCGTTTACGTTGTATTACCAATTATTTGACTCGCATGCGTTTAACCAATGCCGAAGGGGCTTTAGAGTTTAGTTTTAAAGATTCTTTGGATGCCCCAATGCCGGAAGGTTATTTACCTTGGTTTGAATTTCCGAGCAAAGCAGCACAAACTCATCAGATTATTTTTGGTCACTGGGCTGCGCTCGAGGGCCGAACTATTAATGAGCAGATCCAGAATATCGATGGTGGCTGTGTTTGGGGCAGAAAATTAATGGCTTATCGATTTGAAGACAAAGAAATTTTTTCTGTTGAAAATCCTATACAAATATAAGAAAAGCAATGCTTTGCTATGAACGTAAGATGAAGCTTATAGCTGAGCTAAAAATAAAAAAAGCCGCAGAAGCGGCTTTTTTTATTAGGAACTATTATTCTACTCGAATCCAGATTTGATTACGCCCTAAAGCTGAAACTCCGAGATAACCGCGCATATGTAAGCGTTTGCCAGTTGAACTAAGTTTTGCTTTAAGTCCGTAAACTTTACCAGTATTTGGATCTAAAATTTTACCGCCAGTATAGTTCAGTCCATCTACCTGTTTTAAATCAGTTGCGATATCCAGACCTAAAATCGGTTTATTGGTATATGGCGCAGGGCAATTATCACAAATTTCTTTAGGCGTATAACCTGGGCGTGGCGTTACTTTGATAATTTTCCCGGCATATGTCCCGTTCGCTTCTTTTCGTATTTCTACCTGTGCTTTGGGAGCACCTGTCTTATCATCAATTGTTTGCCAGAGACCTGTAATATCTGCTGCGAATGTAGCAGTATTAATCCCCAATAAGAGCAGAGCTCCAATAAAAATTTTCCCCATAATTAAAAATCCTTTTAACTTTGAAAGGTCATCTTATTTGGAATTGATAGACCGTTCAATGTTTATTTAATCTACTTCTTAATTATGGTGTTCCAAAAGACAACATTAATGTTGGTAGCCAAATTGCAGTAAATACACCGTTCAATGCCATACCAAATGCAGCGTAACGACCTGCAACAGGTCCACGTTGCCAAGCTTGAGCTGTTCCGATGGCATGTGCAGCTAAACCTAAGGCTAAACCTGATGCTCTCTCATCATGAATATGCTTAAGTAAAAATGGTGAAAATGCCGCGCCAATTACCCCAGATAAAATAACAATAAGAGTTACCAAGGTTTCAGGGGCATGCAATAAAGTTGCAATGTTCAGGGCGATTGGGGTTGTTACTGCACGCGTTGCAAATGCAAGAATGGTGGGTTCAGACATATGTAACAAGTAAGCCAGCCCCATAGGTAGGGCAACGGCGCTAATACTTGCAAAAAGTAAAATACCAATGACCGATTTAATTGGAAGATCATCGTAACGCATTGCAGCTAAAGGAATGGCTAAGGCCACAGTGACATAACCTAATAGATGACCAAATAAGTCATTCACATAAAGACGATACTGCTCATATGGCACATGCAAAACTGAAAGTAAGCCAATTACAATAAACATGCCGAAAACTAGAAGTGGAACTTGCGGAAAACGTCGGTTTAAAGGCTTTGCACAAAGATAACCAATTAATGTGATTAAAAATCCGTATGAAATCGTAAACATTTTATTCTCCTTATAACCAACGTTTTGCCATTTTTGCATAGACCCACAAAGGTATAAGGGTGCTGACCACTAAAACAAAAAGAAATAATGGAATTTCCTTACCCATATGTACCAGCATAATTAATGAACCTGCACAGATAGGTAAAAACGCGAATCCACTTTCTTTCATGATTTTATTATTGGTATCCACTATTCGAAGTGGAATTTTTTTAAACTTTCTCCAAATCAGTAAAATAATAAGTAAGCTGATTAGACCGACCAGATTACCTAATTCTGGATGACCAAAAGCACGCATGACAACGACAGAGCCTTCACGAAAACCAATAATGAGTAGTAATGTAATTACCCATGCTGTCCAGTCTATACTTTTGATCTTATCCATATTTTTTATCTCTAAAAGTTTACTTATCAAGTTTTAACTGATATCGCCCTTGATTTCAAACTCTTCCAAGGGGCGCTTAAATTGACTTGCGTGTTCTCCTAAGATTTCATCCAATGGAAGCTTTGCTTGGCGAATCAGCTTTTCTAACTTATGTGGCGCAATCTTCACATCAATATGTAATAAGCCTGCATCATCATAATGTTCAGACTCAATCACATTTAAGGCATAAAGTTGAGTACGTAATTTGCCATAAGCAGGCTTAAGCACGAGTGAAAACTTTTGAATTTGGCCCATTAAGCATTCTTGTACTGCTTTTTGGAGCAACTCTAGGCCTTGACCAGAATGAGCTGAAACATAAACTCGATCTGGTACATGTGGTTCGGCATAAATAATTTTGGCCTCTTCACCACTTAGATCAATTTTGTTGTACACCCGCAGTACGGGAGCATCAGCACCAATGTCTTTTAATACGCCTTCAACCGCTTCAATTTGGTCAAGCATGTCATGGCTACTACTATCAATAACATGTAGTAAAAGGGTAGCTTCTAGCGTTTCTTCAAGTGTTGCTTTAAATGATTCAACCAAATCATGCTGTAAGTTTCGTACAAAACCTACTGTATCTGCTAGCACAACAGTACCGATACCATCCCAGTCTAAACGGCGTAGGGTTGGATCGAGTGTTGCAAATAGTTGATCAGCTGCGTATACATCACTATTAGCTAAAATATTAAATAAAGTCGATTTACCAGCGTTGGTATAACCTACTAATGAAACCGTTGGAATAGCTGCTTTTTGTCTTGCAGCACGCCCTTGCATACGAGTCTGTTGGACTTTGTCTAATTTATCTTTTAATTGGGTAATACGAACACGAATGAGACGGCGATCTGTCTCTAGTTGTGTTTCACCAGGACCACGTAAGCCGATACCACCTTTTTGTTGTTCAAAGTCGGCAGACCAACCACGAATAAGACGAGTAGATAAATGTTTAAGCTGAGCAAGTTCGACCTGTAACTTACCTTCATGCGTACGGGCACGCAGCGCAAAAATATCTAAAATTAAGCCTGTGCGGTCAATAACTCGGCATTTTAATATTCTTTCTAGATTTCGTTCTTGAGCAGGTGATAACGCATGGTCAAAGATAATCAGACTCGCTTCTAGCTCCTGAACTTGCTCTGCAATTTCTTCGACTTTTCCGGAGCCAATAAAAAATTTAGGATTAGGTTTATTACGCTGAACCTTAATGTGTTCAAGGATATCTGCACCCGCAGACTGTGCAAGTAGAGCAAACTCTTCGGCATCCAGATCATCTAATAATTGTACAGAAACACTCACTAAGATTGTGCGTTCACCGCCTTGATGCCGATCAACATATTCCACGTGGCTATAAATCCTGAAAATGGGAAACTTTATTCTAGAGGAAACTTAAGCAAAAGGGGAAAGCGTTTGTTCTTATCCTTTAGATTAGTTATATGAGATTAGCCTAGTGTTCAGATTTATTTTATTTACCGTTCTCTATCGTCAATGCAAGTTTATTACGAAACGTATAGAATGACTTGAGATGGGTATAACAATGATTAATCGTTAGTGAAATTTTATGGCTCAAACGCAAAGTATAGTTAATTCAACGTTAAAGAAATTATCAAAAATAGGTTTATACGGAAAAAAGGTCACTTCTGCCACGGCCGCAATTAGTGAAGGTTTTTATCTAGTTTATAGACATGGGCTTTATAAAGATCCTAATAATCCTGTTAATACACGTTATGTCCAATACTTTTGCCGCCGTTTATGTCAGGTTTTTAATTTAGATATAGAAGTACATGGCACAATTCCTAGAGAACCAGCTTTATGGGTAAGTAATCATATTTCTTGGCTAGATGTTGCAGTTCTAGGTTCTGGTGCACGAGTTTTCTTTCTTGCTAAAGCTGAAATTGAAAATTGGCCTATTCTTGGCAACTTAGCCAAAAGTGGTGGAACGTTATTTATTAAGCGTGGATCTGGCGATTCCGTCAGAATTCGTGAGCAAATTGCTGAATTTTTAAAACAGAATATTCCAGTATTATTTTTTCCTGAAGCCACAACTACAGATGGACATTCTGTTAAAAAAGTTCATGGACGATTACTAGGAGCAGCGATTGAAGCACAGCGTCCAGTACAGGTTTGTTTGATTTGTTATGTAAATCGCGATGGGCAATTAGATACAGTTGCGCCATTCATTGGTGACATGACATTTGCCGAACATATTCAACGTGTACTCGAAATGCCTAAAGTAACAGCTCATCTGTTAACTTTGCCTCCCATTTCAGTGGAAGGGCATGACGTCAAAAGTTTAACGCGTGAAGTGCAAGAAAAAATGGTAGAAGGTTTGGCTCAACTACATCAGAAAGTACTTAAGCCAAAAAACTAATTACATAAATCCTTCAAGTGGCAGCCATGAAAGAAATTTCATGCCTGCTTTTTGCCACCATTTCATCTCAGGTTCCTGTCTATAAATTACAGGACCATTCGGAGTTTCTTGCTGCCAATAAATATGGTTATTAGTGTCGAGCTTTAATTTATAAGCATACTTATTCAAATTTTCATCCATTGTATGGTGAATCGTCTTAGCCAGCGATGGGCTATCTAAAATCACACCAATTTCAGTATTTAAGTAAGCTGAGCGCGGATCAAAGTTAAATGAACCAATAAAAACCTGCTCATCTAATGCCATAAGTTTAGTATGTAAGCTTGATCGGCTTAGCCCTTTCATATTTACTTTAGCTTTAGTGGCAAGCTCATCTGTATTTTTATTTAAATCTCTTTTATCTGGTGTTGGTAAAAATTCATAAAGTTGTACGCCGTTTTTAAGCAGTTCTTTACGGTATTTTCCATAAAAGGCATGTACAACAGCAACGTCATTCGCTTTGAAAGAGTTCGTTAAAACCCGGACCTCAACACCTTCTTTGGCAAGCGTGCTTAAAATCTTGGCACCTTGTTTTTCAGGAATAAAATAAGCAGAGATTAAGTCAACGTTACTTTCTGGTTTTTCCAAATGATTAATTAACTGGAAATTGAGGTGTTCTTCTTTCTTAGCTTTCGATTTGATTTTATCAGGTGAGTCTTTTACGACTTCTGCTTTGACCCAATCGAATTGAATATTGTGATTTAGCCATTGATCAAATGCATGAGATTTTGCGGTTAAGTTTAAAAAGTTTTGGACGGTAGCTTGTTGATAGTGTGCTTCAAGCTGTTCTTTTAAGCCTTCATAGCGTAAACGGTGCTGCTCAGGACTTACGATACTTTGAACTGAATATGCATATTCATGATTCCAGTAATCATCAAACGAATTTACGATATCATCAACAGCAGCGCCTACCAACATTACATCGACATCAGAAAACTGATAGCTATCGCTTACATTGTAATATTGATTGGTCATATTGCGTCCGCCAATAAGAGCAACCTCATTGTCGGCAATAAAACTTTTATTGTGCATACGACGATTAATACGTTTTAAATCCAGCACCATATCCATCGCACGGTATTTACGGAAACGGTAGGGATTAAAAAGCTTAACTTCAATATTTTTATGCTGAGAAAGGGCCAGTAAAATCCCTTCCATTTTTTTTGCATTATTGTCATCAATAAGAAGTCGGACTTTTACACCTCGATCAGCTGCACGAATAATCGCGTGCAAGGCTAAAGCACCAACTTTGTCATTATCCCAAATGTAATATTGTAAATCTAAAGTCTTTTCGGCTTTATCAATTAATCTAAGTCGAGCCGCGAGAGCCTCCAGAGGATCATTTAGAACATGGAAACCTGTTAACTTTGGATTTTGCTGGCGTAAAGGTGTAATAATTTTGGCAAGTGAAGTCTCAGAGGTATCAATGTCCTTTGCATATTGCACAGGCTCAACACCATGTTTTGGCAGAGTACTACATCCTGTCAAACCCACAGCAAAACTTGAACATAGGACTATAGAGGCTTTTATCAAAAAGCCTTTAGCTTGTTGATTCGTTTGAAGCTGTTTGGAATGAAAGGATTGTGCCATAATCAGTACATACGATAAGGTGAGCTAGAGTATAATTCGTGCATATTGAAAGATAAATATTGAATTTGATTACTAGCAATCAATATAAGATAAGTCGAGAGTCGTAATGTGGAATCCAAATTCAATCCTTTTTTGTTTTTACTTTATTTTTTCAATACTTGCTCTATGGGGAATTTCTGAGGCTTGGATTCATCAATCACGAACCGAGACGATTCATCCATTTAAAGCTTTTGTACATCTACTCGCATTTTATCTCTCTTATCTACTTATTCCTCTCTGGTTTTTTAATTTATATGCTGCTTGGATTGGTTACTACTCAATTCATCAAGGTATTTTCATCTTTTTCTTAAGTGGCGTGTTAATTTACGCCCGATTTATCGAACCTCATTTAGTGCGTGTCGATACTCATCAATATCGCTTAAACCCAGATCGTAGTTTTGATAAGCCAGTAAAAGTAGCCTTAATTGCAGATTTACATATTGGTTTATTTTCAGGGCATGAACGTCAGCTCAAAACCATCGTTAGAAAATTAAATGAACAGCAACCTGATTTAGTGGTAGTCGCTGGTGATTGGACATATGAGCCAGAAGACAGATTGATTGAAGAATTAAGTGTTTTAAAAGAAATTCAGGCGCCTGTATATTCGGTTCCTGGAAATCATGATGAGCAATATCCTGGCCCACCAATTCAGCAACTATTAAAAGATGCCCTATTTTATAATGAAGTTATTGATATTGAAGGGAAAGTAGTTGATTTCGATGAGTTCCGTTTGATTGGTATTGGTGACCTCTGGGCAGGCAAAACCGATATGCGTTCTATGCCAGATTTACCGCAAGACAAGCCTTGGTTAATTTTATCTCATAACCCCGATACGGTAGATATGGTACCTAAATTACCGAATCGACCATTAATGTTATCTGGGCATACACATGGAGGGCAGGTAGAGCTTCCATGGTTGACTAACTATATTATGAAAAAAGTATCAATTTTAGGTCATAAGCGCGGTTTCTACTCTCATGAGCATGCGGATGTCTTTGTCACCGTTGGCACAGGAATGGTTGGAATTCCTTTGCGTTTCAGAGTGCCACCAACCATTGATATTATTGAGCTAGTTTAAAATAAAAAAGCCAATCACAGAGGATTGGCTTTTTTATGAATTAAATTTACTTATGGAATAACGACAATCGCAACACGTCGGTTAATCGCACGGTTTTCATTGGTTGTATTTGGCACATAAGGTTGTGTTGAACCACGACCAATTACGTAGATGTTTTCTTTTTTAAATCCACGTGTTAAGAAAAGGTTTGCCACACTTTGAGCACGCTCTTCAGATAACTTTTGGTTATATGTAGCATCACCAACATCATCAGTATGACCAACAATTTTCAATTTATTCAGGTCATATTTATTCAGTTGATTTGCCAGACGTAGTAGCTCAGCTTCATGACTTTGTTTTAACTGTGCATTATTAAAGTCAAATAACAAGCGTTCTGGTAAACCTAAAGTCCAGCCTTCATCAGTAAGAACGAAACCTTCTTTTTTGAGCAATTTTACTTGACGATATTTTAATGGACCAAAACTCAGGCACCCTGCAAGAGTAATGCATAGCAATGCAATAAAAGAGAGTTTTAAAGATCTTGTATTCATAGATTAGCCTAAATTTAATTTTCAGGTTTATAGATAAACCAGTGTTCATCCGAATTTTTAGCCTTATACATTGCTTGATCTGCTTGCATAATGAAATCTTCGGGGCTAGATGCAAATTGTGATAAAGCAATACCTACACTGAAACTGAAGTAAATGGTTTGACCATTTAGATGCAAAGGTTCTTTACAGCTTTCGAGTAAATTTTCAGCAATAGATATTAAATGATCAGCATGACTAATGGAATGCAAAATGACAGCAAATTCATCACCACCTAACCGTGCAATAAAATCTTGATGACGCAAACGAGTTTGCAGGCGATTCGCCATTTCTTTTAAAACTTCATCGCCAGCTAAATGGCCAAATTGGTCATTAATTGCTTTGAAGTTATTGTTATCTATAAATAATAATGCAGACTTATTATCAAACCCTTTATCTTCAAACATGTCTAAAAGGATTTGGTAAAAATAATGTCTATTAGGTAATAAGGTGAGCTGGTCGTGATGAGCCTGAAAGGATAATTTACGATTTTCCTTTTGTAGCTGGTTATCCCATATTTGAATTTCTTCAAGTAACTCGTTAAAAACGGTATTTAAATCTTGAAATTCTTTAATTCGGTTATAAGGAAAACGAAGATTATAAGCTTTTTGTTCACTTACAATTTGAGCAATATTAGTAAGTGGGTAAATAGCCTGCATAATTTGACGATAAGTTAAGTTCACTGACCACCATAAAGCGCAAACAATAAACAACATTGCAATCGCAAGCCCTACCATAATCATTTTGAGGAACTGCAATATTTTTTCAGAGCTACCAAAAAGTGTGAGTTCACCTACATTTTGTTCATGATGATAAATTGTAAGATGAACAGGCTCATTTAAAAACCAGTGATCAAACCAGCCTTCTAAAATTGAAGTTTGACTTGATAATTTAAAACTTTGGGCGATCAGATGATGTTCTGAATCATAAATATGAATAGTACGAATTGAATGATCATTCGTATATTCATTCAAAATCTGCTCTATTGTAATTTTATCATTAAACACGACTGCAGGCTGAATACGCTCTAATAGAGTATGACTAAGCAATTGCAAATTTTGTTTAGCATAAGTTTCCATTGTAAAAACGGAAATTGAGACAAACGTAAAAGAGCAAATAAAAAAAGTAATAGCAAAAATAGTAAATTGAGATTTTCTAAATAATGCGTGTAGTGAAGTGGACTGATACAACTTTGATATCATGATCCTTACTCCGCATTCTTAGCCAAGAGTAATACTCTCGGATCAATATGGACTTTGGAGTGACTTAAAGCATCTAAGTTAACTTTAAAGGTAGTGTAATTATTCTGAGTATATAAACAAAAGATACTTCCTATCTCGCACTCTGAATTATTAACACTTAAAGAAAGTAAAGAATGATAAGGATAGTTTTGAATAAGGTTTTGTTGTTGCTGCGGAGAAGTACTAGAAAAATAGACAGCCTGACAATGTGACCGAGCAAAATCTTTCGCATTTACAGTTTGAACACGATAATTATAAGACATTTGCTGGATATAAGATTGAAAAGTAGATGTAATAGAAGGGTTATCAATTACACAAAGAGTAGGAGTATTTACATTCTCCCACTTACTGTAGCTTAGGATAGATAAAGTAAGTACATAGAAATTATGTTTTGAATTGGCATGACAAGGCCCACTCGTAGCAAGCACTACAAGTATGCAAACAAATACTTTTTTAGCGAACTGCCACATGGTGAGTTAATGCCAAACTATTGCACGAATAATCTATTCTACATGAAGTTGATAACGTAAAAAAAGTTTAATATCTCATCTAAAAGTGACTAAAAAGCTTAAAAAGTATCCAGTTGATGATATTGATTTAAAAAAAGGGTTGC
>NZ_AMJN01000056.1:0-2409 GCF_000302435.1 Acinetobacter sp. TG2027
ATAATTTGATGCAATGCATCTTGGTTTCAACCAAACTTCGCCGATGATAGCCTGGCCATTTCTTCCAAATAGTTCTTCCTAAACGTTTAACTGTTCAAAGCAACTCATTGCGTTCTAGCGAGCCCATCTTTTTATCTTTCCATGGCTTCGCATTTTTTCTTGGTGGAATCACTGCATGTGCTTGCCGATCCGCAATGACCTGTCGGCACTGTTTGGTATCATAAGCTCCATCGGTATAGACGGAGTCAACTCTCTCATCTTGTGGAATCTGATCGAGTAAATCACCAAGTACCTGTGAATCACTCACATTGTTGGTTGTGAGCTGAACAGCGCGTATTTGTAAGGTTTTAGCATCTATACCCATATGTAATTTACGCCATTGGCGACGATATTCAGACTGATGTTTTTTACGCTTCCATTCACCCTCACCTAAGAATTTCAGACCTGTAGAGTCAACGATTAGATACAGTCCATCACAACTTTTTTGATAGCTAATCACAATATCAATATGCTGTTGTCGTCTACAAATTGTAGTGTAGTCTGGCGCTATCCAATTTAACCCACAAAGATGGATGAGACTTTGAACAAAGCCAGTGACCATGCGTAAAGACAATCGGAAGAGAGATTTAATCATTAGGCAGCATTGGATAGCTGCGTCGGAGTAAGTTTGATTTCGTCCTTGTTTGCCTTTTGATGGGGCATACCATTGCGTAGCAGGATCAAACCAAATGGCAATATTTCCACGATTAATGAGAGCTCGGTTATATGAAGACCAATTGGTTGTGCGATAAATTTTAGGTGTCGACTTATTCATTTGAAAATTATATTGTGGAATAAGCCTTTAGAGATAGGTTTGTGCAACAAAGCCATTGCCAATTATATGTTCCATAACAAGGATTTCCCTGTTTTGAATAACCATGAGGTCTATGTTCATGAGATTTAAATCCACTTTCATCAAGATAGATGATTGGGTGTTGATACCTTAATCGGTTTAAATCTTTTAAATACTGCTCTCTGAGTTCTGTTTTTGCTTTCGGGTGCAGTAAGGTCTTTTTTTAACTGTGATATTTAGATCCTTGAGCGCATCTCCAATTGTAGAAATACCACAACCAAAACGAGCAGCGCGTTCATATTGATAATCATCAGGATATTGCTCAACATCTGCACGTAAGGCATCATCATCAACTTTAGATGGTTTTCTTGGTCGAGTTCTTTTTATTTCGATTCGCTTTTTTCCATTCGACAATTGTATTTTTATCAATTTCGAAGTGCTGAGCAACCGCTCGAATAGATTGGCCTTCTTCAAGCTTGGCTAATATTTTCTTTCTAAAATGTATTGGATAACTCATATCGGTATTGTATTGGTTTTTTTGCGTGCTTACTATATGGACACGGGTGCGGCGATGAGGTGCTCAAGCACTTTGCTGCACGGTTGAGGGAACACATTCGCGCAACCGACATGGCTGCCCGGATTGGGGGGAGGAATTCGCTGTGTTGTTGGAAGCGGCATCGATTGAAGACGCCCAAGTATGGGCGGAGCGATTTCGTCAAGACGTTGCGACGACAGCGGTGGTGTGTGGAGAGGTGTCGATCAGCTATAGCGCCAGCATGGGGGTGGCCCCCCTTGACGTCTGCTTAAACTCTTCCGAGCAGGTGATGCAGCAGGCGGACAGCGCGCTCTACCAGGCAAAAAGACAAGGGCGCAACCAAGTTGTGGGCGCACAAGTATTTCAGAATTGAGAGGAATGGCGATGAAGGAAAAGCAACCGGACCCGATCAAAACATTTCGTGCCCAATGGGCAGTGATGACGTTCTACGAGCGCTTCGAACAGGTGATCGCGCTCGCGCTGTCCGCAATCATTGCCGTGATCATCGTGGTCTCGCTGCTGCAGCTGATCTCGATCGTCTTCAGCCTGCTGGTCATCGATGCGTTCAATCCGCTCGATCACAAGGTCTTCCAGACCGTGTTCGGCATGATCATGACGCTGCTCATCGCCATGGAGTTTAAGCATTCCATCGTGCGGGTGGCCTTGCGCCGCGATAGCATCATCCAAGTCAAGACGGTGATCCTGATCGGGCTGATCGCCCTGGCGCGCAAGTTCGTGATCCTCGACCCGGAGACCAGCCCCGCCAAGATCGCGGCGCTCGCAGGCGCGATGCTGGCCCTCGGGGCGACTTACTGGCTGCTGCGCGAGCGCGATGACCGGGCCGCTGGGGAAAGCCCAAATGAGCCATCGTGATCGGCGCCACGCGCAGGCTGCCGGCGACGGCGGCAATCCCGAGCAGGGTCAGCACCAACAGCGCGGTTTGCAGGCGATTGAGCCAGCGATGCCGCGCGCCGGCAGCCTGCTGTTGGGTGACAGCGCTCTGTGGCTGGCGCTGGCGGCCGCGGGGGTCACCCCGCTGCTC
>NZ_AMJN01000057.1:0-65112 GCF_000302435.1 Acinetobacter sp. TG2027
CCCAGAACCTGTTTCTGGTGAAAAAACTTATCGTATTATTATTGATGAGTTACCAAAACCGATTGATAGTCGTAAAGCTGATCAAGGGGTTAACGTACTACTACGTTCGTCATTACCTGTATTTGTTGTCAATAAAGATGCAATTACTAAACTGAATTGGTCAATACAACAAGAACAAAATAACGCTTATCTCACCATAAGTAATGTTGGTAATCGACATGCGCTTTTAAATAACTTAATACTTGTGGATACAACAACAAATAAAAGCTATCCCATTAAAGTAAACACCGTGAATGGTTATATTCTTGCCGGGAAAGCGAGAAATTTTAATATTAGTCCTGATTTTAAATTTCAAGCAGATCATAAATATAATATTTCATTAAATATTAACGGTAAGCAAACATCTCTTTAAAGAGGCACATATGAAATATATCGTAAGTGCCTTATGTGTTATGTACTTACCGATTCATGCTGCTGCTGAATCATTACAAGATAGTACCAATGCTGTCTTACCAAGTATTCCGGAAGTTCCGAATTCTGCTCATCAGGCCTTTGGTTCTGATCAGGGATATATACAGCTATTTTTAAATATTTCTGTTAACTCAAATATTTCTAAAGATTTAATATCGATACGGCAAGATCAAGATAGAAAGCTATATATTCGCTCTCGTGACTTAAAAACTTTAAGACTAAAAATAGATGAACATATCCCAGATAACCAGTGGGTGTGTATTAATGATCTAAACGGAATCCAGTTTAAATATCTCGAAAATGAGCAGTCTCTAAACTTAAAAGTTCCGTCGAACATGTTAACGGGTTACTCAGTTGACTTAAGTGGTCAGCAGATCACTAGCCCGCGTTTGCTAAAGATGAAGCCCTTAAACGCGGCTATTCTGAACTACAGCCTGTATCAGACTATGACCAATGATGAGAACGTTTTCTCAGGTACGGCTGAGGGGATCTTTAATAGCTTAATCGGTAACTTCTCATCAGGGGTTTTATATAACGGTAGTAATGAAACTAGCTATAGCCATGAAAAATGGGTGCGCTTAGAAACTAAGTGGCAATATGTCGACCCTGAAAAGATCAGGATATATACCCTAGGGGACTTTATTCCCAATAGCCCAGATTGGGGAAGCAGTGTCCGTCTTGCCGGTTTTCAGTGGTCGAGTGCTTATAGCCAACGCGGGGATATTGTCACCTCGGCACTCCCGCAATTTTCTGGCTCGGCAGCATTGCCTTCAACCCTAGATTTATATGTCAATCAACAAAAGATTTATTCAGGGTTAGTCCCATCTGGTCCATTTGATATTAAACAGCTTCCATTTATTTCAGGAAATGAAGTCACACTTGTGACTACCGATGCAACTGGAAAGCAGAGCATTACCAAAAAGCCGTACTATTTTTCATCGAAGATTCTGGCAAAAGGCATTAATGAGTTTTCAGTAGATGTGGGGGTTCCACGTTATAACTATGGACTCTATTCAAATGATTATGACGATGCCACTTTTGCCTCAAGTGCGATTCGATACGGCTACAGTAACTCACTGACCTTAAGCGGTGGAGCAGAAGCTTCAACAGATGGCCTGTCGAATCTCGGCACAGGATTTGCCAAGAATGTTTTGGGGATTGGCATGATCAATGCCGACATTGCAGCGAGCCAGTATAAAGATGAAAACGGCTATTCTGCCTTGTTGGGTTTAGAAGGGCGCATTAGTAAAAATATTTCATTTAACACCAGTTACCGTAAAGTACTTGATAACTATTTTGACCTAGCCCGTGTATCTCAAGTGAGATATTTAAAAGATAACCAGATCAATGCCGAGTCACAGAACTACCTGAACTACAGCGCACTGGCAGATGAGATTTTTAGGGCAGGGATTAATTATAACTTTTATGCAGGCTATGGGGTTTATCTGGGCTATAACCAGATTAAATATAGCGATAACTCCTATAAATTACTGTCTACCAATTTAAGTGGAAGTCTGGACAAGAACTGGGGTTTTTATGCATCAGCATATAAAGATTATGAAAACCACAAGGACTATGGAGTTTACTTTGCGCTGAGATATACACCGTCCAGTAAAGTGAATGCGATCACGAGTGTATCTAGTGACAGCGGTAGCCTACGGTATCGCCAAGAAATATTCGGTTTGTCAGAACCACAAATTGGTTCATTTGGCTGGGGTGGTTATGTTGAGCGAGATGAGGATGCAAATGAAAACAATGCATCTGTCTATGCCTCTTACCGTGCCCGAGCAGCTTACCTGACAGGGCGATATAACCGATTGGGGGATAATGATCAGGTTGCAGTTTCGGCGACAGGATCACTGGTTGCGGCGGCGGGACGTATCTTTGCGGCTAATGAAATTGGAAACGGCTATGCGGTTGTAACTAATGCCGGGCCACAAAGCCAAATTATAAATGGCGGGGTCAATTTGGGAGAAACTGACAAGTCTGGAAGATTTCTAATTCCTAGTCTTATGCCCTATCAAGTGAACCATATTTATTTAGATCCATCGTATCTTCCTCTGAATTGGAATGTTAAATCTACAGATCAAAAAACAGTCGTAGGTTACCGTCAAGGAACGTTGGTTGACTTTGGTGCTCATCAGGTTATTTCAGGATTAGTGAAACTGGTTGATCAAAACAACTCACCATTAATGCCAGGTTATACCGTTCGAATTAATGGTCAGCAAAATGGGATAGTTGGGTATGACGGTGAAGTGTTTATTCCAAACCTGTTAAAACAAAACAAACTTGAAGTCGATCTTCTAGATCATGGCTCCTGCCAAGTTGACTTCACTTATAACAGTAATCAGTACTCAACTAAAAAATTGGGACCTTATGTATGTCATTAAATATTATGAATAAGGCTCAAATAGAGAGCTATAAGTTTTTTCCATTGTCTTTAAAATACTTTGTAGGCATTTGCTTATTTTATCTCGTTTATGCTTTTTTTAGTCCGGCGCATGCAGCTTGTACGGTAAGTGGAACCACAAATAACACTTTTACCTACACAGCAGCAAATATAAATAGTGATGCAACCGTAAATCTTTCAGGAACAATTACTTGTACGAATTTAGGACTTCCCCAGATTTCTAATTTCATGTGTATGAAAACCGTATTTACGGGAACCACAAATGCAATTAACAGTGTTTCATTACCGTATACGGTTACTGCAACTGTAGGCGGAGCTGGGTCTTCTACTACAAATCAAACCTCCAATGTGTGGTATGGCCCAGTACCAACAGTCGCATCAAATAATATTGTGAGTTACTCGGTAAATATAAAAGTACCAGCTCGAACGGGGTCTCTCATTGCATACCCTCAAGGAACATATACGGCTTCGGTTCGGTTGTATTGGGATATGGATCTTTTGGGTTTGTCATGTGGTGATTTACTTGGTGGCTGGGATTCAGGCGATACATTGCTAACAGCAAACTTTGTAGTCCCAAGTCTGTGCCAATTAAACTCAACCTCAACTGTTGATTTTGGAAATATCAATGATATTAGTACAACGAGTCGTGATTACACAGCGCAAGGGGCAGTGAATACAACCTGTAATTTTGGAACGCCATATAGTATTTATTTAGGGGATGGAAACAACCGTATTGCTGGAGGCTTTAGGCGTATGATCAATAGTAATAATGAATTTATTCCCTATCAGCTATATAAAGATTCTAACTATAGTACGGTATGGGATGCCACGGGAGGCGTAACCAATGTTGGGGGAACAGGGGGAGTCTCAAAAACAGGTACAGGAAGCGCTCAAACGACTACAGTTTATGGAAAGATTCCGCAAGGTACTGCCATCGCAAGTAGACCTGGTGTCTATTCTGATAGTGTTGTCGTTACGGTGACTTATTAATCTTTCAAATTTATATGAGGAGTTCTTTTTATAGCAGAGCTCCCTATAATTCAAAGTATATTGCTTAAAAATTGTTAAGATATAAATAATAAAAATCAAATAATTCTTAGCTTTCGGAACTTGTTCGTCATCAAAAACAGTTTGACTTAAAAAAGTATTCTGTATATTTATTGATTAGTTCTAAAAAAGAACTAGATAAAAGGCAATTAAAAATAAAGGTGAATAAATGTCGAATATTATTTTGCATCAATGGGAAATTTCCCCATTCTGTCAAAAAATTTCAAGGGTTTTGAAATTTAAAGGAATTCCATTTGACACAGTTAACTATAACGGCATTCTTGGAGCGAAAGTTCCTCTACTAAGTAAGGTGGGCAAAGTACCTGTCATTGACCATAACGGTCAGAGGATTCAAGACAGCACTCGAATCGCACGCTATCTAGATGAAGCCTTTCCAGACACACCTCGGCTTTACCCTGAAGATCCAAATCAAAAAGCTCTTGCTGAACTTTGGGAAGATTGGGCAGATGAATCTCTTTATTTTTATGAAGTCTATTTACGCGTAAATGACTCAGAAGCTTTAGAAGAAGCGATTTGCATTAGTAGCATTGGTCGTCCAGCTTATGAAAAGCCCATGGTAAAAGGTTTTATTTTAGCCGAGTTAAAAACGCAGCTATTCTTTCAAGGCTTAGGACGTATGAAAGCTGAAAATGTTGAAGAAGAATTTATCCGACATCTCGACCGTATTGAGCAGGTTTTGTCACAAAGTGAATGGTTAGTTGGAAACAGCCAAACCATTGCAGATATAGCTGTAGTTGCTCAACTCGGCGAAGTGATCCGCACCAGTAAAAAATTTAGTAAAGAAATTTTGAATCGTCCGTTTATTGCATTATGGTATAAAAAACAAACAGGGTGAAATGTCTATGACATCAGCAACACTAGATAAAAAACAAGATTGTGCGGTTGTTATTGGCGTCGGGGCATCACAAGGTATTGGTGCAGCGGTGTGTCGTCTTTTCGCCAAAGAAGGCTTAAAAGTCTATGTTGCTGGACGTACTTTCCAGAAAATTGAAGCAGTGGCTGCCCAAATCCATTCCAATGGTGGAGATGCTGTAGCGTTTCGTTTAGATGCAGAAGATATACACCAAGTACAGGCCCTATTTGACACCATTACAAGTCAAAACGAGAGCATTACTGCTGTAATTCATAATGTAGGAGGGAATATTCCTTCCATCTTTTTACGCAGCCCATTGTCGTTTTTTACTCAAATGTGGCAATCAACTTTTTTATCGGCCTATTTAGTTTCTCAAAGCTGTCTAAAAATCTTTAAAGATCAAAATCACGGTACGCTTATTTTTACTGGAGCGAGTGCATCTCTACGCGGCAAACCTTTTTTCGCAGCTTTTACAATGGGGAAATCTGCCTTGCGAGCTTATGCCTTAAATCTAGCCCAAATCTATAAGTCACAAAGCATACATATTGCTCATGTGATTATTGATGGAATGGTCGATGGCGATAGAGTAAATAAAGCATTATTTGGTTTAGGGCGGTTAGCTCGTCTTACGCGTGGCACTGGCGGACTTAATATTGATGCAATTGCAGAAAATTATTGGATGCTTTACCAACAAACACCTCAGCTCTGGACACATGAGTTGGATTTACGCCCTTATCAAGAAAAATTTTGAGAGACTAAAATGCTAAAAAAAATATTTCAAAAATTTCAAAAAAAGCAGGGCTGTGTTGTAGTGGCTGGTCATGACCTTCAACTGATTGAGCGTGATTTTGTAATTCTAGATAAAAACGCACATTTTCCATTACATCTTTATCAGGTTATACATGATTCAACTACGCAAAAGATGAAAATTCATTCTATAAATGATGGCGTGACAGCAGTACATTTAAATTTAGTGAATGCAGATCACTTAAAATGCTTATTGCGTTATATTTCAAAACACGGGCATACCATTGAACTCTGTGTATTTCAGCCGAGTTTTTCATCTTCGCCCAATATCGAAGCTTTATCTTTAGAAGAGATTGAACACAGTTGGCAGACCACAGGTTTAAGTGCAGTGAGTATCGCTCAAGCTGTGATTAAGCCGATGCTTAAACAACAGCGGGGCACAGTTATTTTTCTTGGCGCACCCTCTAATCACTCGACCCATTACGATGTGTTAAGCCAAAGCATGTTTGCTAGCATTCGAGCTTTATCGCAGTCATTGGCGAGAGAGTTTCAGCCTAAAGGTATTCATGTTGCTTATTGCATGGTTGAAAAATGGGAGGGGCAAAATCAGCACTTTACCTCATCTCTCAAACAAGTATGCCAACACATCTATCAGCAACCTGATTCGGCATGGAGCCAAGAACTCAGCCTATCTTGAAGTTTTACTTTTACATGTTGTTAAAATACAGTACTGAGTTGAGATGATCATAGAACAATAATTTCGGTAGGTTTTTAAATGGTGAATATAAAGAGTTTTCAGCGAACGGTTCAAGTAGTGTGGACCTTGGCAGCTTTTATGTGTTTTCCTCCACTCGCGCAAGCTTCACAATACACTCAAACTGCTCGTTTAGTTAACGAACGCTTATCTTATATGAAAGATGTAGCGGGTTATAAAGCAGAGCAGCATTTACCTATTGAAGATTTAACTCAAGAAAAGAAAGTTCTCGATCAATCGCTTTCTGAAGCTGAATCTTTTGGCTTAAATAGCGAAACAGTAAAGCCATTTATTGTGACGCAAATGAATGTTGCCAAGGCCATTCAATACCGTTATCGCGCAGATTGGTTATCGAGTCCAGAAAGCAATTGGAAGCCACAAGATTTAGCAGAAGTACGATTAAAAATTAGTTCTCTAAACACTGAACTTCTAAAAAATATTGCCGTTGAACTTAAGAGAAATAACAACAAAGCGCCTCATGGCTGTAGCTATATGTGGCCTGTTCAGCATTCTCAACTTAAAGACGCTGACAAAAAAGCTTTATGTGAGACATTAAATAAAATCAAGTTAAGAGAATGAAAAACAATAATTATTTAACTGTTTTCTAGCCAATATCACATTGACACCCAAAACCTCTCCGATTATCCTTTGCCTGCTGGCCACATTGCCAGCCGACTTTGACAGGTCGGATAGCCAACGCACACGAAAAAGTCTCTCTTTTTTGTGGGCATCCCTGCGTGCCCCCTCTGCGGTGGAACGGGAGGGGGACACCTTCGGGTGTGCTGATCTTTTGGCTATCAGTCTGTCAACCTTCTCTCGTTTCACCACCATTATTTGACAGTAATGCGGTGAAATTTCTTTATAGCCAAAGGAGTTCGCTCATGCGTACTATTTCTTCTTTACTGATCTTTGCCAAAATCTCTCTATTCATTCCATTTAAACAATCTTTAAAACGGTTTAATCGACTCTAGGTTTTGCACCTAAAGAATCGTTACGACTAAAAAATCATAGCAACAATAAATCTGAGATAGGCGAGCACACCATTATTTGTGCGGCTTTTGCATGCCTGTTTTTAGCGCTCATTTTAAGAGTGACGGCAATTCTATCTCTTTCACTTACAACAAAAAATTATTTTATACGGTATAAAAATGCCAAATTTAGAAGCATCATTTAGAGCACTTCGCGTACTACACGCGGCAAGAGATTTGTTTAATCAATATGGGTTTTACATCGGGATTGACCGAATTATTACGGATGCCAAAATTCCCAAAGCCACTTTTTATAACTACTTTCACTCCAAAGAAAGGCTCATTCAGATGAGCTTAACTTTTCAAACAGATTCATTAAAACATGAGGTGTTTTCAATTATTCATTCGTACCGCGAACTTATGATGTTTGATAAGCTCAAGAAAGTTTACTTTTTACATGCAAACTTAGAGGGCTTTTATCGTTTGCCATTTAAAGCCATTTTTGAAATTGAAAAGCTTTATCCAGCAGCTTATACGATCGTCAGCGACTATCGAAAATGGTTCATAAATGAAATTTATAAGTTGCTTTTAACCGTAAAAGCGACTGCTACAGTTGAAGATGCCTACATGTTTTTGTTTGTGATTGATGGGGCAATGGTCCAGCTTTTAAGTGCAAATAAGATCGATGAAAGAGATAAATTATTAGAATATTTTATGTCGACGCTCGCTTAGATTGGTTAGTACTCTAAGGTTTAATTCTTATAAAAAAGCCCTCCGAGGAGGGCTTTTTATTCAATTTGGTTTAGCTTTAAAAATCAAAAGATGTTTGTAGATAGAACGTACGTGGTAGTCCTACATACTTACCGCCTGTAGAGTCCGTTGAGCGAGTAAAATATTGCTTATCAAAGACATTTTTGATTCCGCCTGCGATTTTTAAACCTTTAACTTGTGAACTTAAGTCATAAGAGGTACGTAGCGCAAAAGTGGTATAACCCGGAATATCTCCATATTTACCATCAGCAGTTTCTTCTGTTTGATAGACATTACTATCTGGAAGATCTGGTGAATGCTGCTTAGATTGAGCAAACATATCCGCATTTAAAGACCATTTATCTACTGTGTAACCTAACCCAACATTACCGACATGACGTGAGTAAAACGGTAGGTCTTTATCTTTGAATTGACCCGCTTCAGCCACTGCTTTGGTAAAAGTATAGTTTCCATATACTTTTAAGCCTTCCAGTGCATCAGACAATTGACCGAAATCATAACTAATACCCGTTTCGACACCTTTATGGCTAGTTGCCCCTAAATCTGTCCAGATTCCGTTATTGGCAGCATCACGAACCAATGAAAGCTCTTTATCAAAGTCTAGGTAGAACACCGTAAATTCGGCATTTAAACCATTGCCCAAATATTTGGTGCCAATTTCATAGTTATTCGACTTTTCAGGATGTAAGCCTTCGGTTGTAGCCGTTGCGGTTGTTCCTTCAAGACGTGCCAATTGACTGTATTGCTGTGGCCCGAAAGATACACCAGCGTTTGCAAATATATTCCAATTTTCATTTGCTGAGTACATCACAGACAAACTTGGTAAAAATTCGTCTGAATCAATGTTTGGATAAACAGTATTAGCTTGTCCTTTGTTATAACCTGTGAAGTTATTATGGGTTTCAATTGATTCAAAACGAACACCTGGTGTGATGGTCCAGCGGCCGAGTTCCATACGGTTGTCGATATATACAGCATGAGCTTTAGTACCGCCTTCGCTGCTACTACGCGGAGCAAAATCTGGCACTGATGAACCTGCCGCATAAGATGCAGTACGTCCTGCAAATTCAGAACTTTCTTCTTTTAAATAGCGATAGCCAACCGTTACTTCATTTTGAGTATTACCAAGTTCATAAATACGTGAGTAACGCGGTTCAATTGCATAGACTTTATAATCACGTGGAGCAGAATCGAGACGCTTTTGCCCATTCGCTAGTGTAGTCTCAAGATTACTAGTACGGAAAGAGTCGATGTAGTAACTCAAAACTTCGAAGTTATTTTTTTCATCTTTATGGTTATAACGTAAAGAGACATCTGTGCGTCGACCTGCAAAATAGTTTTTTTCACCAGAAGACTGATAAGGGTTTTCAGCATATTGCGCTTGAGTTAAACCCTCTGGCATTTCGCCTCGACCTTCATAATGATGCAAATTTAAAGCAACCGAGTCTTTATCATTAAATTGATAAGCAGACTTTAGCATTACGTCATCGATATCAATTTTATTGTTAGCTTCTCGATAACCGTTTCCTTTGGTCCCTGAATATAAAAGGGCAAGGCCTAAACCATTATCTAAAGTTCCACCCACAAATAGATTAGGGCTCAGTTTTACTTGGTCAGTACCAGAAGCATATTCTGAAGTTAGGCTAACAGTTCCGCTAAAATCTTGAGGAATTGAGCGAGTCGCAAAGTTAATAATTCCGCCTACGTTTTGAGGTCCAAAACGTACCGAACCTGCACCGCGCACAACGTCAACTGACTCAATATTACCAATTGAAACAGGAGCTAAAGATAACTGTGGCTGACCATAAGGTGCAAATGAAAGTGGAACGCTGTCTACTAGAACTGTTGAGCGAGGTGATAGGCGAGATGCTAGACCACGAACCCCAATATTGAGTGAAACATCACTACCACCTGTTCCGCTGCTATCTTGAGCCTGAACTCCAGGAACTTGCTTTAGAGCTTCGCGCAGTGAAGTTGCCGCCGTTTCATCTAAACGCTTACGGTCAATAATAGTTCGAGCGCCAGCATGTTTGTGAACAGTTTCTGCATTTGCTTCTTCTAACCAGTTACCTTGTGCCTTAATAGTAATAGTCGGTAATGCACTAGTGGTTGTATCTTCGGCATGTGCAGGAAGTGCGAGATAAGTACACGCAATTCCGATTGCATAGCTAAGTGTAGAAACTTTGAACTTAAAATTTGGGAGTAAAAGAGCAGATGAGCGGTCCATGTTGATGTATCGAAATCCTAAACGATAATTATAATCATTATAGCGAAAAAGTAACAAAATTTTATAAAATGGTTTATGTTTTTTTTTAAAATTTTAAACTTTTTCTAAAAGATTACTTTTGATAATAATTTCAAATAGCTGACTATGATTTAGATATAAATAATAAGATTCTAGCTAGACATTGGCTGTTAAAAGATGGAAGCCCTCTTATGTGCAGCCACGTATAATTTCTATTTAAAGACACAGTAAGTATAAAAGTGATAGGGGGCTCAAAAGTACACTATTACAAACTTACAGTAGATAATCAGGTAATAAGTTGAGTTTAAAGGCTATTTGTGTGAAATTGAAAATAATTTCATAAATATTTTTAATTAAAATCAAAGAATTATTAATTTTTATTGAACATTTGTTATAGGATTTTTATATTAAATTATTGTTTTAATAATCAATAATCATTATTATTCGCGCTAATATTTACATGAACACACAAAATATATATGGAATTTATTAAGTCTCGCAAGAAGATTGCTAAATCAGCAATAGCTTCTTCATTATCAATTGTAGCTACAACTGCAATGGCTGCTCAGGAAAATTCTGTAGCGCTTCCATTAATTCATGTCCAAGCAGATGCAGAAGTTGCACAGAGCCTTAAAGTTGATAAATCGGCTAACTCTAAATTTGTCGCACCTCTGTTAAATACACCAAAATCAGTTTCAGTAATTTCAAAACAACTTATTGAAGATACCAAAGTAAATACTTTAAGCGACGCACTTCGTACTGTACCAGGCATTACCTTAGGTGCTGGAGAAGGCGGTAACCCGAATGGGGATCGACCATTTATTCGTGGTTACAATTCAGAAAGTTCGATGTACGTTGATGGTATTCGTAACTCATCATCACAAAACCGTGAAATGTTTGCTATCGAGCAAGTTGAAGTGACTAAGGGGTCTGCTTCTTCTATGGGTGGTGCAGGTTCTATTGGCGGTAGCATCAATATGATTTCTAAAGTTGCTAAAAAAGGTGACTTTTTAGAAGGCTCTGTACAAGCAGGTACCGATAATTATCAACGTATCACATTAGATGGTAATAAAGACTTCGGTAATGGTACTGCTGGTCGCGTTGTTCTTATGGGGCATAAAAATGAAAAAGCGGGTCAAAGCGATGGCGCTGAATACAAGCGTGTAGGTATCGCACCTAGTATTACATTTGGATTGGATACACCAACACGTGCAACTTTAAGTTATTACTACTTAAGATCTGATGACACTCCAGATTCAGGTGTTCCATATAATTACGATACGGCTAAAAAGGCAACTGTTGGTAAGCCTGTTGATGTTAAACAAGGTATTTACTATGGTTTAAAAGGTCGTGATTTCCAAAAACAAGAAAATCATATTGGTACTTTTAAAGTAGAGCATGATTTAAATGAAAATCTTACTCTTGCTAACACCGTACTCTACAGCAAATCAAAAAATGATTACCTTTGGACTCAGCCAGATGATTCAAAAGGTAATGTAGCAAACGGTAAAGTTTGGCGCCGTATTAACTCTCGAATTACTGACACTGATATTTTCACCGATCAATTATCTTTAAGAGGTAAGTTTAATACTGGAGCTATCAAGCATAGCTTTAATGTCGGTGCAGAATACAGTGATCAAGAGTCAGATAAAGGTAGCTACACAACAACATATCCGGGGTACGCAGGTTCTACAACGGGCGGTTTTAATAGTGATTGTGCTATTAATGATGCATGGTGTACTTCATTAACTAATCCTAATTCTAAAGATGCGTGGTTAGGTGGTCGTATCGCCAATAAAGCAACTACGACAACGACTACAAAAAATACTTCTGTCTATTTATTAGATAATATTGAGTTTAATCCTCAATGGTTACTTGATTTAGGTGTTCGTTGGGATAAGTTTGATACCGAACAGGTGACAAATGCCACTGGCGCTAAAATCGAGAGTAATAAAGATTTTGTTACTTACAATGCAGGCGTAACTTTCAAACCTACTGAAAATGGTAGTATTTATGCAAGTTATGCAACTTCTGCTAACCCTGTAGGTGTTGATGGCGGTGATGGTTCTGAGTCAATCGGTCAAGCTTATATGGACCTTAAACCAGAAGAAAGCCAAACCATTGAATTGGGTACAAAGTGGAACGTTCTAAACGAAAAACTTAATTTAACTGCTGCCATTTTCCGTACAGAGAAACAAAATACACGTATTCAAGTTGACTCAAGCACTTATACGAATGGCGGCGATAGTAAAGTTGACGGTATTGAACTTTCAGCAAACGGAAATATCACTGATAAATGGGCTGTGAGCGCAGGTTACACCTACTTAGATAGTGAAAATACTGATCCAGGGCCAAGTTGTAGTCGTGCTGGTGTATGTAATCCAGAAAATGCAGCTAAAGGTAAGCAACTTCCAAACGTGCCTAAAAACTCTGCAACTTTATGGACTACATATAAAGTATTGCCTCAAGTTACTGTGGGTGCTGGCGCTTTCTATGCTGACAAAGTATATGGTGATGCAGCTAATACAAAATGGGTTCCTTCATATGTTCGATATGATGCAATGGCTCGTTATGACGTTAACAAGAATGTTAACTTGCAACTTAACTTAAATAACCTTTCTGATAAGCGTTACTTTACTAAAGCATATGCTTCACACTATGCAACTGAAGCAGAAGGCCGTAGCGCAGTATTATCAGTTAACTTTAAATACTAATAAGTTTAAAAATTTATTAGTTTGAATAAGTAATCTAAAATAGCCTCAATATGAGGCTATTTTATTAATTAAAGCTATTTTTAAAGGTATCGCCGTGATTCACCATATTCCTAATGTACTTAATAAAGACCAAGTCCAGTTTTTCCGTCAAGAAATGGACAAAGCAGAATGGGTTAATGGAAAGGTCACTGCTGGTACACTTTCAGCTACAGTAAAACATAATCAGCAATTGCCTGAAGAACATCCTCTAACTCATCAACTGAGCAATATCATTCTTGATGCTTTAGGAAAACATCCATTATTTCTATCTGCCGCAATTCCCCTAGATATAATCCCACCATTATTTAATCGCTATGAAAATCATGAGTCTTTTGGTTTTCATGTAGATAATTCAATACGCCTAATACGTGGCAGTAATCAGCGTTTAAGAACAGATTTATCGTGTACGGTTTTTTTAAGTGAGCCAGAAGAGTATGAAGGTGGGGAACTCGTAATTGAAGATACGTATGGATATCATGAGATTAAATTACCTGCTGGTGATATGATTTTGTATCCATCTACTAGTCTACACGAAGTCACCGCTATTACTTCAGGCTGTCGTATAGCGTCTTTTTTCTGGGTTCAGAGCATGATTCGTGATGATGCAGAGCGACATATGTTATTTAATCTAGACCAAACTATTCAAAACTTACGTATGCAACTAGGTGATGATCATAAAGAAGTTTTGAACTTAACCAATACTTATCACAACTTAATTCGTAAGTGGGCTGAGGTTTAAATAACAAGGCGAGTAATTAAGTAGCGTAGATTATTTATAGGTTACTTATAAATATTTACTTCAATATTTAACGCTTTTTCATCAATTTTTTTCAACAGGCATTCTAGTAGTTCTTCTACTTTTTCATCATATTCAAAAGGATGAGATTTTCCAGTTTTGGTATTAATAAGATTTAAACTAATTTTATTAGAGGCTGGTCTATAAATCCCTCTATTACTTTTACCCAAAACAACTCTTTTAATTAATTTTCTATGTTCGAGTTCCGCTAAAGTACGATATGTCGTGGCTAGACTAATTTTTAAATTTTTCTTTTGAGATAGTAGGTATATTTCTTCTGCAGTTATTCCCTTATCGTTCTCATGTAAAAAACGAAAAATAGCAACTCGCGAAGGTGTAGCTGATAAACCCGTTTCCATTAACGCTTGATGATAATCCATTTAGTTCCTCTGCTAATGGCTTCTTTACATTTAAATTGATTACTAAGGCTTTTTTAGTAGCAGGTAAAAAAATCTATTTGAAAACCAATGATATTAGGCTTAATTGTAAACCATTCGGTATAAAAAGTATTATGATAAAAAGTAAAAATACTAATAGAAATAACAAAAGTTAGCAGTCGATTCTTTTTTAGAAGCTCATATTTACCATACCATTAAATTTTTAGACTCTCATGACTGAGTTCTATTTTGCTCAATGATCTCTGTTAGCTTTTCACATGATTGATTTACTTTTGCTATAGGTGAGAGGCTGCAATACCTATGAATTGAGAGCTGTAAAGATGAAGGAAGTGGCATTCCTAAAAGTAACATTTAATAAGCCCTCCGAAGAGGGCTTCAAATTTATTTAAAGTTAGGTTGATTTAAGATTTTGTAGACCTTTTCTTTATATACATCATTAGAAATAACGCCTTTATCTCGCTGTTGTTTTAGCGATTTAAACTGTTGGCCACGAATTTCTCTTTGAATACTCACATTATCATGATGTCTAATGTAGTAAAGACTACGCTCATGATCGCTCATATTCACTGTTTCATCAGTAAACGAAGAAGGCTTTGCTTCATTTTCTTGATATTGTTTTGCAATTTCAAAAAAATCTACGTTTTGAGAATGAGGGGAATTAAATGAATTTTGTTGTTCAGTCAGCTGATGGTTCTGAGTGTTAGTATTTACTTCAAGCATACTTTTATGCTGGTTAAATCTAGGGCGGTTATATTCTTGTTTCGTTTGAAATGTGTTTGTTTCAGCAAAGATGGAAGAAGAAAAAAGCCCAATATTTAAAGATAAAAAAGTTAATAAAAATCTATTCATTTCTTTGGGAGTCCAATTGAAATTGAGTAAATTACTGTATTGTAACATTAAAATTTAATTTTTGAAGGTTTGACTTCAAGAGTGCTTGATCAACTGGTAAATAATAACATCTGTAGCGGAGCGTAAAAGCCAATTTAAAAAGGCTTTTTACACTCATTTTTTTAAGATCGTTTTGAATATTCTTCTTTCAATTTATCCAGAAAAATAAAGAGGTTTTGATTCATTTCTTGATAGTCGTGATTTCGTAATTCTTCACGAGTATTCACAAATTTATAATTGTGAGCGTCATTTAACTCGACTTCTGAATGTTGAATCAGCAATTCAACTACTTCTGAAGTTAATTCCATATGACATTGTAGGCCATAAACTAATGGAATATTCAATAATCTGTCTTGGACAGCCTGCACTAAAAGCAATAATTTTTGCGTTGGGAATTAAACCCGGCATGTCATTATGCCAATGGCCAACTTCGGTCATTTTTCCTAAGTGAGAAAACTTAGAATGTGTTATTCCGTATTCTGTAAGCATAATTGGAAATTTACCAATTTCTCGCTCAGGGCTATGTTCAAATTTGGCACCTAAAGCTTCACCGATCAATTGAGATCCTAGGCATACCCCAATAACCACTTTATTTGCTTCAATTGCTTTTTTAATCATTGCTTGTTCAGCTAATGAATTAAAGTGAGGGCACATATCTAATGTAGTATCGGGACATTGTGGACCACCCATTACAATAAGAAAGTCGATGTCTTCAACAGAAGTTGGCAAAACTTCATTTAAATACACTCTTGAATAGGTAATTTTGAAGTTATTCATTTTGCCCCAAATTTCATATGCGCCAGGCGCTTCAAAATCTTCATGAACAATAAAATGTAACCGCATAAAAATCCTTAAAATCTAAACATTAATAGGTAGATCATTGGTTAAAAATCAAGAAAATATTAAAAGTAGAATAGGGCCTTTAATACATCCAGTTTTGAAAACTTATATGGGCCAGCTTTATTTGTTTTTAAAATACATGCGATATATTTATTGTTAAGTTAAACTAAATTATTCTGGTGTGACAATAGCAGTTCAATTTGTTAAATTGTGTAGCTTTTATCAAAGTGGACAAAATTTATGAAGACATTTTTAGTTATATCTTTATTGGGTTTTGGGTTGATTGGTTGTGCTTCATCTCCATATAATTCTCAAGAAAATTATTTGAATAAACCTCCAATAGTTCCAGAGAATAAAGCTTTTAATCGTTTTAACACACCTGAACACGGGATTTTTACTGATCGAGATGTCTATAATATAAATATATCAGAAAATTCGAATCTAAATTTTCGTTATGAAGTTCCTTTTTAAAGAAAAATAAAATATTAACTAAAAAGGACGGAGCAAAGGTGGCTTAACACCTTTACTAACTCATAATAATCAATGATTAATACAACCTTTTGGGTGGTTTTTTAAATTTTAAACTGTTAAATTTTAGTTATTGAAAACAAGGTATTTTAAATGAAAAACTTCACTATTGTTGCTTCTTTATTTTTATTAGTTGGGTGTGCTACAGGTCACAAACAAGTCACTCCTACGCAAGTGGCTGATAATAAAATTATTTCAGAGGCTGAAAAATATAAAAAACAATACCAAAAGAAAATTTATAAAACCTGGGATATTCCCAAGTCTTCTACAGGTATGAGTGCAAGTGTTAAAGTCTTTTTAACGGACACTGGCGAAATTGAGCAAATTATCTTTTTAGATAAAGAAGAGCAAAAATTTAAAACAAGTATTGAAAAAGCTATCTGGCGTTCTAGTTCATTTGTTTTACCCTCTAATCCGGAGGTAAGAAAGCAAGCAAGAAAATTCAATATTAAGTTTCAGGTAAAATAAAAGAAGATCTTACTAAAAATGAGGTGCGAATTTAAGGGTTATACGTTTGTATTAAATTCGCCCCGTTGTTATAAATATCTGTGGTATTATTTACTTTAAAATTTTGAGGCTGCAGAAATATTAAATATATTAGTTAATATTTTTTGATAAACAAAATATAAAAATTAATAACATTTTTATCAAAAAGTTAAAGAAATAAAACTTTAAATACATGGCGAATTAATATACAAGAATATGTAAATCTAGAAGTTTATCAAGAAAAATTATGAGTGAAGTGAAGAAATCTTTTAAAGAAAGTAAGACAACATCAGTTGTAGCATGGGTTGTGATTTTGTTTGGAATTGTCTTAGGCTTGGCTTTTATTTTGTCATATGGGCAAGTTGAAACTCGAAATGATAATTTAGACATTATTCAAGTGTGGTCTAAAGAAATGGTCACTGTTGGTCTTTTTATTATATTTAATGGACTACTTTTCGGTTACTTGTTTTTAAAAATTAGTAGTATTTTGAATCACCTTGAAAACAATAAAAATTAAAAAATATCTTAGTAAATTAATATCTTGTATAAGTATATTTCATCTAAAATGGATGGTAAGTTAGTATTGGAAGTATTGCTCATCTATAAAAATAAATTGAAAGAAAAATTTTCAAAATCTTCTTTTATTTTGGTATTTTATGTTGCATGTTTCGCATTTTTAAATGTTTTTGATAAGTAATTTACTATTAGCTTTCAAAAACCTTGTATTTCTTACATTTAGTTGATGAGTTTTACCCTATCTTACATAAAAAAATAATAGTTTAAAGAAGTATATAAATATACGCATGAGAAGATAGGAGGTTAAGATGCCAAAATATCTAGCAATAGCAGATAAGGTTTATAAAAAAATTAAAAATGACAACTTGTTTTCTGATGATGTAATAGAAAATTTAAATTGTTTGGTTGGGCTTATTCGTAATGCGATAAAAGGTACTGAATTCAAATTAAAGTATAATTTTATTAATTTTGAAGACTGCTTAACCAAGCCCATCGAGCAATGCTCGGTAAAAGTTGATTTTAGTCTTATGCCTAAGTTTGATAATGAAGGTGAGTTTATTTTATGGCTTGCAGGATTTATTGAAAGAATCACTGAGGGAGGTAAAGCCAAACTTCCTCCTATTTCTCAATTGGTCCCTCAAGGCTTTAGTATGGGAAATGAAAATATTCCAGTAACTACTTTACCAGTAAAAGAAGAAAATGCAGAAATGATTGTTAATTATTTTAAATCAGATGATTATATTAAAAATAATAAACTACCTTCTTAAAATATATAAAAGTTATAAGCCAATTATCTCTATCAATTTAGAGCTTAGTAACCGCCTTCGAGGGCGGTTTTCTTTGTTATATGTATCTTAAAGTGTCTGTTACATAAATGATGATTGTTTCATGTTGAATGTATCTGTTAATTATTTGAGCATGGTATGAGACAAGTGAAGTAAAGGATAAATCTCATGATAGATGAAGAAAAACCCTTAAATTTTGATGATGATGAAGAGCCTCTTGATTTTGCAGATGAAGAATTTATTGATGATAAAAAAGAGGATGAGTTGTATAACAGCATTACCAAAGATGGCTCTAGTGTCGATCCGGCAGATGATGGTGAGCGACATATTCGACCTGAAGATGGCGATCCCATAGAAGTCGAAGAATAATCTATAGCCCAATTTTATATTGGGCATTTTAATTTTTAGCTTATTTGGTTGAACAACAACAAACCCTAGATGTTATTCAAAAATTATCATTAATGACTTAAAAAACACGAAAGTTAAGCAATGAGTCTAGAGATATGAGGCTATATATTTATTAAATTCTTATTCTCAGCCAGAAGTAAAACTATGAGTAATTATATTTATAAATTTGCCAACCAAATCAAATATAACGCTGTACCACCAATTAATGACGTTTTGCTCGCTTTTAGAACATTGAAAGCAATACCAGGTGGATTAACGTTATTGTCAAAAGTTGTTAGCCGTGTTGCTCCATATTTTCAAACAGTAAATCCAATTATTCAAAAACTAGATGCTGACGTGTGTGAAGCTTTCATCAAAAAGAATAAATCAGTCGAAAATCACATAGGAACAGTTCACGTTATTGCCATATGTAATGGATTAGAATTTGTTATGGGTGTACTAACAGAAGCATCTATTCCTCAACATTTAAGATGGCTACCTAAAGGCATGAACGTAAATTATGTCGCCAAAGCTGATTCTGATATTAGAGTCGTCGCAACAATTGATGAAGAATGGAAAGTTGGCGATATGCAAATAAAAGTAAATGCCTATAGAGCAGATGGACAGCCTGTAGTTCAAGGGTATATTACACTTTGGGTTACAGAGAAAAAGTAAGATAACAGAGGATTAGATGCAAAAAGTATTGGATTATCTTTGCAAGCTTTTTACTACTCAGTCTCGGTCACGCGCTGCTACGAATAGCTCGATTGCTACAGCAACAGACAATGGTGATGAGGAAATTGGTTTTGCGGTAGATGAGATGTCTCTGAGTCAGGAAGGGGTAAATCATATTTGTAATTTTGAAGGATTAAGACTTAGTGCTTATGATGATGGCGTAGGTGTCTGGAGCATTGGTTATGGCACAACCAGATACTCAAACGGTTTGAGCGTTCAAAAAGGTGACACATGTACTCTTGAGCAGGCCAAAGCATATATGCAGCATGATTTGAAAATATTTGAGCGTGCGGTCAATGGCGCTGTAAAAGTTCCTTTAAAGCAAAATCAATTCGACGCATTAGTCTCACTAAGTTATAACATCGGGGCAGGAGCCTTTAAAAAATCGACCTTATTAAAAAAATTAAATTCAGGTGATTACAAAGGGGCCGCAAACCAATTTGATGTATGGGTAAACGCAGGCGGTAAGCGTTTGGCTGGATTAGTTAGACGCCGCGCTATTGAAAAGAAATTGTTTTTAGGATCGTAGAGTCTTTTTAATTTTTATAGGCTTTTATCAGAAAAGCCATTACGATCTTTAATAAAATCTAGGCATAAAAAAAGCCTGATGCTACGAATCAGGCTTCAGTATTCATCGACAATAGGAGTTGATGAACAAGACCAATCTAACAGACCTGTTCAGTAAAGGCAAACCGAGGCTTGAATTGCTGAGTCAGATCAAAGTAATTTTTCCAAATTACACGCATTAAAAAAGCCCTTGCTCGAAAGCGAAGGGCTTAGTCATTCATTGATCTACCAATGAACTATATAAGGCTCATCTCATACTAAGTTCAGTATATCTGAAATTGGAGCAACTGAGAAGAAAACCTTATAAATACCTTTTTTATTCTATTTGAAATTAATTTATTTGGGCGTATAGCAAGTTACATCATTGGTAAATCAATACACAAAACTTGCACTTTGCATTTTTATGGATGTGGTATTTGTGTAGGCTCTGATTGGCTTAGGGAATGAAACAATAGCTATCTTTTAACGGTTCAATATAAAGTTTGAACATATTGAAGACATCAGGAGCTAGATATAAGCAAGGAAGTAAATATGAATTTGATTAGATTAGAAGAACTTTCATTGATGAGTAATGCGGTTTGAACACCCCAATTGAACAATTGGCCATGTATACAATCATCAATTACGGCCACTGCTTACGTTAATAAGAATACAAACAGTTTTTCTGGACAATCTGATAAAAAATTTTATAAAGAATGGAGTAAAGCACAAAAGAAAATACTTAAAAGTATTCCGAGTAATGCTGTTTTACTCAGCATTAAAGAGATTGTGTAGTTTAGACACGAGCCAAGTTTATAAAGATATAAATTACAAGGATAAGCTATTAGCTAAATAACTTTACGTAGGTACACTTGTTAGTCATAACTTATTCTAGAGATATTAATAATAAGCAAATTACATAAGGTAAGGCAGAAAATAGAAAATAACAAAAAAGGGCAATTCTGTAGAGGTAATTTTTATGGTTAATCTTCATCAGAAATCACTTTTTGATGTTCTGACTCAACATCAAGCTTATCTATATCGAGCATCTTCAAGATCGGTCAATGAACTTCTTAATTTATTTAATTCCGAAACAGTTAACATGCTTACTAAACTAAGTAACTTGTTAGATGAGCTAAATGAAAAGGAAAAAACCGCATTGGCGGGTGGGCTTTACTCAACAGCCCCATTAAAAGAGATACGTGCACTGATTTCTCAGTGGTTTAATACTACTAACGATATGCTCATTGAAACTTTTACCATCTCTGCTGTGGCATTGGCTGTCTATGAAGCCAAATATATGTCAAAAGTTTTTGGTGGCACACATAAAGAATTAAAAGGTGAACAGCTCTATAAAGCTGCTAAACGTGTTCCTTTAGCAGGTGGAGCATTGGTGGATGAGTTACTTTCTACAATTGCCGAGGTAGCCCGTCAAAGAGTTGAGTATGCAATTCGGGATGGCCTCAATACTGGAGCGACGAATCAACAAATTATTCAAAGGATTCGAGGGACTAAACGCCTTAAATATGAAGATGGACTATTAAATAGCACTAAGATTGATATTGAACGAACTGTGCGTACGATTCGAAGTCATATATCCAATCAGGCCTATTTAAACAGCTATAAACAGTTAAAGTTTGCATATGTCAGATTTGTAAGTGTTCTTGATGGTAGAACCTCAAAAGTATGTGCAGCCCTTGATAGCAGTGTTTGGAATATCAATGACCCTACAAAAAAAGTTCCGCCTTTGCATCCTCATTGCCGCAGTATTCTAGTTCCAACTCATGAAGATGGTCAGCTAGTCGGTAGCCGAGCCTTCATTATGGATGAGAGAAAATTTAGGGATATTCCTAAAAATGAACGTGAACAATTAATTGGCCAATTAGATGCAAATATGTCATTTAAAGAGTTTTTTAAACTAACAGATGATTTCTTTCAAAAAGAGTGGTTAGGGCCTAAAAGATATCAACTATATAAAGAAGGACAATTTGACTTTGATAAGTTTTTTGATCCAGAAGGACGGTTATATACACTTGAGGAGCTTAAAGAACTTGATGAGCGAGCTTTTAAAGTATTGGGATTGTGAGAGAGAGTAGAAGTATTAGAAATAGGATTTTTATCTTGAACAACTTTTTTAGTTTTAACTAAATACACACACTTAAACAATTAGTTGAAAAAAGTTTCAATAATCTAGCCAGATAGCATGTTAAGTTTTCTCAATCATAAAAATTTAGAAAGGATCAAAACATGAAATTTTCCTACCAAGATCTTGCTGGAAATAATATTGAAGTGGAATGTGAAAGTTATATTCATATTCCATCAGGAGCAGCTGTAAAATCTACAGAAGCTGGCAATTACCACATTACTGAAAATTTCAGCTTCTATAAAAAAACTGAAGCTGATTCTGTGCCCATCTATCGATTTGCTATTGATCGTAATTCTAATGTTTTTAATAGCGATGAACTGCCAGCATTAGCTCAAATTGGTAAAGACTGGAAAAATTTAGACTAGTCTTTAACTCAGCATAAAGTCCTCAGTCGAGGGTTTTTAATGTACTTTAAATGAGTTATTTCTTTTTAAATACAAGCGTTAAGCCTATTAAAATCGCAATCATTCCTATTAAGCCTGCAAGCGGCAACTTATTTTTTAAAATTAAAAAATCTAAAAGTGCAGTAACGACAGGCACTAAATAAAATAGGCTTGTTACATTTACAAGATTGCCCTGATTTAGAAGACGGTAAAGTAAAAGTTGAGCAACTACAGAAATTAAAATTCCAAGGAATAAAACCGAAATAATGAGTTGTGAATTCCACGTTATTTCAAAATGTTCAAATGGAACTATAAATAAACAAACTAGAAGGCTAACTATATATTGGAGCGGTAAGACATCTGTTGGGGCTTGTTGAATGTTTTTTTGCATGATGGCACCAAAAGTTATACAGATCAGTGCTGCTAAGGCAAAGAATATTCCGATTGGAGCGATAAAAGACATAGTTAAGCTTTTCCACACTAAAAGTATGAGTCCGGCTAAAGCAATCAATAGACCTAATAATCTCTCTTTTTGTAAATTCGTTTCTAAAAGACAAAGCGTCAAGATTGGCTGTATTCCCATGATTGTGGCCATTAAACCAGGGGTGACTCCGTGAGCCATGGCTTTAAAATAACAAATTGAATAACCTGCAATAATAAGGAGTCCAGTTAATAAAACTTGCTTTCGAGTTCCATGCTTAGGTAAAAGTCTTTTTCTAAAAATAGCAATTAACAATAGAACAGACAAAGCTGTGGCAAAACGCAGAATTAATAATGCTATAGGTGAGGCACTGTCGAGTCCCCATCGAGTAAAAATCGCAGCACTTCCCCAAAGTAAAACGAAAGTGGATGTCGCACTTTGTGATGCAAGCATCTGTTTATTTAGGCGCATAAAGCCTCCTCCTAGTGCGTAATACCTAAGAAATACGAAGTGATAAAATTGTTAGTAAGGACAGTGATTAACGAGTTATTCAGTTGTTAATCAATTCACCGTTAGCGACGTTAAAAATAAATTGTTTTAACTTCTTATAAGCTCAGTATGAAAGAGACAATAAATAAAGAAAAGCGCATAATTCTTTTATATACTATTTGAAAATCGAATAGATAAATTCTAATGACTTTAAAAAATTTACAGATTGATTGGCTAAAGTGTTTTGTCACCGTAGTAGATACAGGCTCTTTATCAAACGCAGCACCTGAGTTATATCGGTCACAGTCAGCTGTTAGCATGCAACTAAAAAAACTTGAAGAAGCCCTACATTGCCAACTTTTAATACGAACGCACCGACAAATTGAATTAACGTCTCAAGGACAGCTACTTTTAGGTTATGCGCGCCGTATTCTTGACTTACATGCAGAAGCCCAAATGGCTTTTCACGGAGATGAGCTGAAGGGGCGTATACGCCTTGGGGTGCCCGATGATTATGCTGCAAAATATTTAACGCCTGTACTTAAGCGTTTTGCTCCACGTTATGGAGGTGTTGAAATTGAATTAATTTGTGAGCAGTCTACTTCGTTAATACCACGGGTAGAAACTGGGGATATAGACTTGGCATTAATTTCGAGAGATAACGCTCGTCAAGGAACACTTTTATTTCATGAACCAATGGTGTGGGTAGGCTCTCCACAGTTTGAACTCTGGCGAGAAGATCCACTCCCAATTGCAGTTTATGAAAGTACAAGTCAAGCCAAAAAGAGTGCGATTAATTCTTTGGCCTTACAGGGACGCCGTTATCGGGTGGTATACAACAGTTCAAGTTTAGCTGGTCAAATTGCAGCGGTGGAAAGTGGTTTAGCAATTGCCGTGTTCACACAGTGTAGTGCACCTGAGCATTTAACTATTTTAAGTGCTGATCATGGCTTAGGACCTTTAGAACCTATGGAGGTCGCTGTTTACCGAAGCAGGGCATCTTTGGAGTCTAAAGCTGTAGATCACTTATATGACTTACTCCTCAAAACGCTCAGGCATTCAGTTAATATTTAATTTAAGTTTATTTTAGGTGCTCGGCTTTGAAATTGTTGAGTTAAATTTAAATGAGCACTTAAAGTCAAAACTAAATAGCTTTACATTTTTGCGCTAAATCTACAAAAAAGCCTAGAAACCTATGCTGATCGTAAAACTAATAAAAAGTATTTATTAACTCATCAATCTAAACAATTCATGAGGTGAAACATGACAAAAATTATAGCGACCTTGGGTTTAGCCGCCTTTATTTCTTTAAGTGTGAGTGCTTGCCAAGGTGAAAATGACACAAAACAGCAAGATAAAACCACAACTCCTCATTCAATGGATAAAGATTCATAATCTTGATGAATGCTTAAAGCCCATCGTAAGATGGGCTTTTTTATATCTTTTTATTTTTGTCTTAAAGTGTGATTTGTAACTCAAAAGATTTATTTTTAATGGCACTGTTCAAAATATGTTGACTAATACACTTGGTTTTAAATATATTTAAATTCGACACTAATTATTTTAAATAGAACTCTATATTTAAAGTAAATTGGTTCAAATATCCTCAGATCAGAAATTTAACCTTTAAGTTTGATTATAAAAATATTAACTAATCAAGGAGGTAGGTATGGACGCTAAATTTCATTCTGAAAATGAATACGGTTTTATTTTAAATATATTGAACAACTATGTCGTCATAAAGAAGACATTAAAAGATGATCATTATCCTTATGATTCATTCGGTTATCTTCTTGCTCTTTATCAACCACTAAAAGTCTATATTCCTCAGCTTCCCCATCCAAAAATTTATATTGAGGTTGGTGGAATTTCTTATGACAGAATCATTGTTATGCAAACCGAGGATGAGGCAGAAGCCATAAATATTTTATTGAGTTTAGGACAACTTGTTGCCTAACAATGAAATGATATTTAAATGCTGAGTTTAATTTACTTAAGAAAAAGCTTTCTTAAGTAAATTCACGAAAAAATAAAGGCTATAAAATAGTTGTTGGAAAAGAGAACTTAAAGAAATTTTTTAATGTTACTATTTATTCTCATTAAACAAAGATCCTAATAAGATACAAAAAGCCACAAAAGCTAAATCTATAACTTTAAAAGAATTTGTTTATATAACTAAGAATATTAAAAAGTAGGTAATCGTCATGAAAAAAATACTTTTAACTGCATTGGCTGGATTTGCTTTATTAGGAAGTAGTGCTGTGATGGCTAAACCAGATGCTGCTTTATTAAAAGAAGCAACAAAAAATGTAGTCACAGTGTCCAAAGTAAAAACTTTGGCTGATGAATCTGGAGTAACTTTAACTGGTACGATCGTAAAGCATATTGCTGGGGATCATTTTGAGTTAAAAGATGCTACGGGTTCAATCATAATTGATATTGATGATGACTTATGGAAACCTCTTGAACTAAAAGCAGGGGATAAAGTACGTGTCGTTGGTGAGGTAGATAAGCATAGAGTTAAGCCTACCGATATTGAAGTTTTCCAAATTGAGCGTGTTAAATAAAAGCTAATGTTTTAAGTAAATATTGTTCAAAACCAATGAAAAAGAAAACTCCTATTTTTAGGAGTTTTCTTTTGAAGATAGTAATTTTTTATTATTGCGTTGCATTAAAAGCCTCATGGTATTTGACATTCGCTTTTGGAATATTGCCCGAGAAAGTTAGAGCCTGAAAATATTCACTCGGTACATCAGGCAAGATTAGCTCAGGGTAATTTTTAAAACCAAATCGGCTGTAATAATTTGGATCACCTAATAAAACACATCCTTGAGCGCCAAGTTGTTTTAATTTTTCTAGTGATTTATTGATGAGAAGAGAGCCAACACCGCATCCTTGCTTATTTGGATGAACTGAGATAGGACCTAAACCATACCAACCTATTTCGCCTGAGCTAATCTCAACCGGAGAAATAGCAATATGTCCAATAATAGACTCATCTTCAATTGCAACTAGAGAAATAGTAAGTTGTCCGTGAGCTCTTAAACTATTAACAATAAAATGCTCGGTATGACTTGTGTGCTCAGCATTTTGAAAAGCTGCTTTTGTCAATTTTTCAATGGCTTCAATATCTTCGGCTTGCTCATCACGAATAATAATATTCATTAAAAATTCTTCCAGACTTATAGATTATCCATGTACTTTAACTTTTAAATAATTATTGAAAAGAAAGATAATTTAGATTTCTAAGATACTTTATTTGTTACTGGTTATAAAAAGCAACTACTACTCATCAAACTCATACATAAAGTAAAATTTTATAAAAATCATTTTTAATATAATCACTTTAAAAATAATTTTGAGGGTTAATAAGTTGAGAAAAATCATTAAAACATTATTACTATCCACGCTTATTTCAGCTACTTCGTTCACTATCTATGCCAAAAATACTGAGCAAAAAGTTAATTTTTTACAAAGTTCACCACATACCACTTTAACTGGAAAATTTCAGGGTTACGATGATGTAAGGTATAGAGTTTATGCGAAAAAAGGCCAAATATTAAAATTTGATATCAATAGTCTGGGGAATTTAGCCTACATTAATATTTTTGCACCTGGTAAGAAGCCAGGTAAAGATAACGCATTATTGATTGGCTCAACTATAGGTTTTAAAGGAGAGCTTACTTTACCAGTTGACGGTGATTATATTATTCAAGTTTATCAAATGCGTAATAGTGCTCGTAAAAATAAAACTGTCAAATATACTTTAGACCTCGAGTTATTAAACAAAGTGAAAAAATAATAACTGATGAAATTTACTAGCTCTCAAATGAGAACTAGTAAATTTGAAAATTGCTATATTACTAACGATTACATTAAAGAAAATGACTCATGAATGCCCGAGCTTTCAACAAACAGTTGATCGTGTGAAACGAGCAATATCGCACCTTCATAACTTTGAAGAGCATTAGCAAGTAACTCTCTAGATTCAATATCCAAATGATTTTCGGGTTCATCTAATAACAGAAGGTCTGGTGTTGGTTTTATCTGGCTAAGGGCCAATAAAGCTACTTTTAATTTTTCACCACCACTTAACTGAGACAATAGTTGGATACCTTTATCTCCACGAATTCGAAGTTGACCTAGCAAATTTCTCCATTCGAGTTCTGAAAGTTCATTATTCATGTGAGATAAATTTTCAATAACAGTGATTTCATCGCATAAAAAGCTAAAGTTCTGGTCGAGGTAGAAACACTCTACAGACAGGTGAATGCTGTCGCAGAGTTGATTGTTCTGTGCATGAATTGCCTTAAGTAAAGTTGATTTTCCAATACCATTTTGTCCTGTTATGTGAATTTTTTGAGCTGCTTGTACAGCTAGATCGATGGGTTTTTGAGTACCATGTTTCAGTTTCAATTTTTTAATCCGCAGAATTTCACCAGATTTCTTATGAAAAGACGGGAAGAAAAACTGTTGAGGTTTAACCGTTTCGAGAAGCAATTTCTTATCTTTTAAATCATTTTGACTGTTCGAAATCTGACGTTGGTGTTGAGACTGTATAGCAGCAATGCTTTGGCCTGCTTGTTCCTTTTTAAAGTCGAGCAAAATCTTGGCTTGAGAATTTGATTCTCTTAATTTATTGCCAGCACGCTCTCGTTTTTGAGCTTTCATTAATACATCATGTTGCTTTTGCTTCATGTGCTTAACTTCACGTTGGCTCTGTTGAATAGATTGCTCTAGAGCTGCAATATTGGTTTGATACTGCCCATAAAATTTTTCATAATTTCCGGTGGTGTGATGTAGACCATGTTCATTTAAATGATAAATATAGTCGACTTCATTTAATAAAGTCCGATCATGGCTAATGATAAGACTACCTGCTGGGTGTTTTTTTAAATGATCGATTAACCATTGTCTAGATTCCTGATCTAGATGATTACTAGGCTCATCAAGTAATAGATAGTGGTCTGATTTTAAAAATAAACAGCTTAGAGCCAATTTGGTTTTTTGACCTTCACTTAAATTTTTAACTGGGAAATCTAAATCTGTTGGTAAACCAGCTGATTCTAAGAGGTTGTTCCATAAAGTGGGCAGGTCCCATTTACCTTCCAATAAATCATAATCATCGAAGTCGGCATTACCCTGTTCAACTCTTTTAAAAGCGTCGTAAATATCTAAGATATCTAAGGCTTCAGCAATCGTCAGTGCTCTCAAACGATGCAATTGAGGTAAATACGCATATTTTACATGCCAAGATATTTGCCCTGATGTAATAACTGAATCTAATGCAAGCGTCTCATTTAACAATTGCATAAGCAAAGATTTGCCTTGGCCATTACGACCAATTAGGGCGGATACCTGATTCGATTCAAGACTAAAATTTAGATGCTTAAACATTACCTTTGAAGGGAACTCTAAGGTAAGTTGCGATATTACACATGCCTGCTGAGTCATAAAAAACCTCATAAATACAGGATGTACAAAATAGGAGAATGATAATTTTTAATAGAGACGGTAAATCACAAAAATAGTCTATTTTGCACATCAAAAAAGAAAAAATTGATGAGAAAAAAGACTTACTTCATTGGCGTGACTCACGAAATTGATGGAATAGTGAACTATTCTATAGAGTTTTTTAGTGGGTGTAAAATTTCTATAAGTTATTTTATTAAAAAACCCAATCATAGGATTGGGCTTTTATCTTTCAAGTATTTTACTCTTTTACGACTAAAACTTGAATCTTGGTGCTATTTAAAACATCTTGAGCAAAGCTACCCAAAATTAGTTTTTGGAAACCTTTACGACCATGCGAACCAATCACAATCAAATCAGAACCTAAGTCTTCTACGGCTTTCAAAATACCATCTGAAGAAATTTCACCTTGGATGATTTGAGTCTCTGCATCAATACCTTCTTCAGCACATAAAGCTTTAACTTTTGCGAGAGTTTTTTCTGCGTTGGCACGTGCTTCAACAAAATAATCTTTTACAACAGGTGAGATGTAATAAAAATCTACGCCACTAAAAGGATCTACCGCAACCAAACTAATGGCGGTCAATTTACTACCAAATGCTTTTGCAATATGAGCTGCTTGTCGAGCTGCTGCTAAAGAAATGTCAGAACCATCTACTGGTACAATAATATGTTGGTAATTCATAATGTTATTCCTCTTATTTACAGTTGTTATATGTATGAAGCTTTTATTAATTAAAGATTAACATATTTCATTCTGTGGAGACATCTATTCAATTAAAAGTAATTGAAATTAAATAAATTATATATAAATCAAATAATTGAATTGATTGCTTTGCTGATTTTGAACTGATAAGTATGCTGTAGACCAATAATTGTTAATATTTACATGAAAATTACAAAAAATTACGGTTCATATTTCTGTCATAAAGAAGCCGTATAACAAAATAGTAAATTAAAGGGGGGCTAAGAAAGATGGCAGATTTAACAGCAAAGAAAGTCAATAAACTCATTGAAGAGTTTAGTCAAACAGGTAAAGAACCTCAAAAGTTAATCATTGGCTACAAAACTTATGCAAGACTGATGACTGAAGATAAATTTGCAGAAAAAGTTGTTCCTTCACTAGAAGACTCAAAAGAACGCTTATATAAAAATTTAAAAATTAAACTTGTGACTGAAAAACATTATTTTGAAATTAAATAAAACTTATGTGAACTTCATCACTGTCTATTAAACTAAATTAACATTAAATAAGTTTAATAACATTATTAATGTATGATGATACAAATTAATAGTGTAATCAACATTTGAAAACAGCAATCGTTTATAAACTCGATAGAATAAATTGCTTTTATTTTAAGTAGTGGAATAAATTGAAATGCCAACAATCAGTGTAATTATTTTTTATACTTTAGCTATATTAGGCGGTATAACAATTGTTTATGGATTAATCAGTTTAAGTGCTTTTTTAATTACAATCGGATTGGCTCTATTATTTGCAGCACTTTTATTAAAAAAAGAATTTAAAATAGATATTTTATTTTGGCAATAAATATAATATTTATTTGTAATTTATTTTTTTATAAAAGTATTTCGTTATTACTGACATAAAAAAATGTCAGTTTTTAAAAGATTAAATTAAGTTTTTGTAGAGATATGTGGTTAATGATGTTTTTTGATCAAAATAATTACAATAAAATATAAAAGTAAGAAATTTAAAATTTATTTAAGTATTTAAAAATAAAAAAGTTTCAATTAGGATAAAAGTAAAATAGTAAGACCATTTTAGCTATTAAACAATAACAAAGTGAGGTAGGCATGACTTATAAGTATGAGTATGCAGGGTTCTGGTTAAGATTTGGCGCAATGATTATTGATAGTCTTATTCTTTGTTTAGCAATTATTCCAGCCGCATGGATTTTTTATCGGGGAGATTACGACTTAGTATTTGCTACAGGCTTAAGTAGTCAGCCACAAAACTATTGGTTTGACCTGATTGTGAACTACGCATTTCCTTTTTTATATTCAGTTTTATGTTGGTTGTATTTTGCAGGTACACCCGGCAAACGTTTGATGCGCTTAAAAGTTTTAGATGAAAAAACAGGCAACAAGCTCACAGTCATGCAAAGTATTATTCGATATATTGGCTATATTCCATCAATTTTAGTATTTGGTATTGGTCTTTTTTGGGTGGCATTTGACGCTAAAAAACAAGGCTGGCACGACAAAATGGCAAAATCAGTCGTAGTAAGAGAGTTATAAGAAACCATACTAAAAAGCGTTCATAGCATTGAAAATAGGTAGCTATGAACGCTTTTTTTATTAGCTTTTTTGGGCTTTAAATTTGAGCACAAAAAAAACAATAATTCCGACCACCAATCCCCAAAATGCTGAGCCGATCCCGAAGAATTGAATACCCGAAGCGCTACATAAAAAGGTAAATAATGCAGCTTCACGTTCTTCAATTTGAGCAAAAGCAATCGCAATGTTGTGGCTGATCGTACCAAGTAATGCAATACCAGCCAAAGCGACAATAAAAATATGGGGGAAAGACATCAATAAACTTGTGAGTGTTGCAGCAAACAAACCCATTAAGATGTAGAAAAAACCACAGCTTATACCTGCAATATAGCGTTTGCTTGGGTCAGGATGAACTTGGTCGTCTAAGCTTACGGCAGCACTAATCGCAGCAATATTGACGCTATAACAGCCAAATGGTGCAAGCACAACTTGGGTTAAACCTGTCCAGCCAATGAGTTGATTCACGTGTGGTTTGTAGCCATAACTTTTGATCATGGCAATACCCGGTAAATATTGAGAAGCCATACTAATCACAAACAGTGGCAGTGCTAAGCCCAAAAGTGCTGACCAGCTAAAGTCAGGACTAATCCAAACAGGTTTTGCTAAAGACCACTGAATTGTAGGCATATGAAATTCTAAAAAGACAGGACACAGGGCAATACCTGCAATTACGGTAAATACAATGCTATAACGCGGCCATAATCTTTTTGTAATGACATAAATGCTAAGTAAGGACAAAACAAATGCCCAATCATTTTGTAAACTTGCGAAAAGTGAAATACCAAATTTGAGCAGGACGCCTGCCAGCATGGCACTTGTTAAACTTTGAGGAATGTATGACAGCACTTTTTGAAAAATACCTGAAAGGCCTAAAATAGCTGTTAGTAAACCACCAACTAAAAAAGCACCAATCGCTTCATTTAAACTATATCCACTACCTGTTGCCATAATTAAAGCAAGACCAGCGGTTGACCATGCCGTCGCTACAGGATATTTAAATTTCCAAGAAAGAATGAGTCCTGATAAGCCAATACCCAAACCCAAAGCCCAAAACCATGAAGTGATTTGTTCAGGTGAAGCACCTAAAGCTTGAGCCGCCTGAATCACTAAAACGGCCGAAACACTAATACCAATGAGAAAGGTAATAAAACCAGCAAATACTGCTGGAATTGAAAAATCTTGAAGAATTTTTTGCATGATACGTATTCTAAATCCAAGAAAAATTAATAGGCTTCTGCCATTGCTTCCAGTTGGGGTGAATTTAACAATTTTTTTTAAGAAGGTGCTTTCTATTTTTAGGTTAAAAAATAAATAATATTTTTAAATTCTTAAATAATGCTATTATTCGTTCCATAAATAACAATGAATCAAGAATATTATTTTATGGATGAGAAAGCTGAAAATTTAACTACACTAGAACTGAAAATTATGCGTGCCTTACAGGAAAATGGGCGTTTAAGTAATGCTGAATTGGCTAAACTTGTAGGTATTAGTACATCATCTTGTTGGAATCATACTCAGCGTCTTTTTAAGATTGGAGCAATCTTGGATGTCCGTGCTCGGATCAATCCCAATACGGTTCAACGTGGTACTGTGGTGTTAGTCGGTGTAGTTTTGGATCGTTCAACCCCTGACAGCTTTCAAGCATTTGAACAAGCGTCGGGTGATTTGGAAAATGTTTTAGAGTGTTATCTGGTGGCGGGAGAAGTCGATTATTTTCTAAAAATTCGTGTTAAAGATTTGGCTGCGTTTAACCGATTTCATAGTGAAAAGATTATTGCTTTACCCGGAGTAAGACAAGTCAGAACTTTTTTTGTACTTAATGAAGTTAAAACAGATGGCATGCTGGACTTTTAGCAGTTCATAATGTTTTAACTTTCTAATCCAAAAGCTTATTAGAGTAAAAATAATTAAATCGTTGAGGTTGCTAGTTTTAAACCAAATCCGAAAAATAGAATTCCTACTAAAAAGATTCCGCTTGCTGCAATTTTATGGTTTTCTTTAAAAAATGCCGAGAGTTTAATTCCAGAGAAGATTAGTGCAGTTAAATAACTAAAGCTAATGATCTGTAAAATAATCGCTAAAATTAAAAAGCTCAGAGCAGGATAAGCATAATCTGGCTCAACAAATTGAACAAAGAAAGAGAGGAAAAATAAAATCGCTTTAGGATTGAGTAAACTAATACTGAGAGCTGTTTTATAAGGATGAATTTTATCTAAAGCGGGTAAATCAGCCATTTCTGGTTGAGTTTGATTGCGTTGTTTCCAGCGTTGAATACTGCCTTGTAACAGTTTAAAGCCTAAGTAAGAAAGATAAAGTGCACCTGTTAATTTAAGAATGACAAATACCCATGGGAATGCCTTAAGTAGAGAAGCAGCTCCGAGTACTGTACATAGCATTAAAATAAGGTCACCGGTGAAAATACCGAATGCACCCATATATCCGGTTTTAATCCCGTAGCGCGAAGCGATTGACATCACATAAAGAGAATTGGGTCCGGGCAATAACACAATTAGGAATGTACCAATAATATATGTTGTTAAATCTGTTATGCCGAACACGAGAAACCCAATAAAAAACCGATTTTTATCATGATAACAAAAATCGGCAATTTTGTATGAAAAGTGCAGTTTTTTAAGATTTTATTTCCGCATCAATTCCAAAAGACTGACGTAACAAAAGGCTTAATTGGTCACGTGCTTTAATAAAGCCATCAACACCACCTTGTAAAAGTTGGAATGCCATTAAGTCATGGTTAAGTTCATCTTTAAAACTTTGCTCATCTTGAGCTGGTCTAACAATGGCTTCTGCTTGTTTTGCTTGAGATGCATCAAGTGCCGCATCAACTGTACGGGTATCTTGCTCAAGCTGGGTAAGTAAGCTTGGCGAGATCGTCAGTAAATCACATCCAGCTAGACCAAGCACTTGATCAATACTACGGAAGCTCGCACCCATCACTTGAGTTGGAATGTTTTGCTGCTTGTAGTAAGTGTAGATTTTCTTAACTGAAACCACACCTGGGTCTTTTTCGATTGGGTAAGCGTCTACACCTTCAGCTTTTTTGTACCAGTCTAAGATACGACCTACAAATGGTGAGATTAAAGTCACTTTTGCATCTGCACACGCTTGGGCTTGATGTAAACCGAAAAGGAGAGTGAGGTTGCAAGCAATTCCTTCAGCTTCGAGCACTTTGGCAGCTTGGATACCTTCCCAAGTCGATGCAATTTTAATAAGAATACGTGACTGATCAATACCGTAACCTTTGTAAAGTTCACATAATTCATGCGCTTTTTTAATGGTCGCTTCAGTGTCATATGAAAGTGCAGCATCAACTTCTGTTGAAACTCGGCCTTCAATCAGTTTTAAAATTTCTACACCAAATTTTACGGTTAAAATATCAATGGTTCTTTCGATTAACTCATCGTTGCTATAGCCTTCTTCTTTGGCTTGATAATAAGCATCTTCAATGAGCTCTTTACTTTCTGGTTGTTCTGCTGCTGCCGTAATCAATGAAGGATTAGTCGTCGCGTCTAATGGACGGAATTTACGAATTGCATCAAGGTCACTACTGTCGGCAACAACGGTCGTTAATGTTTTTAATTGGTCAAGTGCTGTATGAGTCATTGATATTCAACATCTTCAGTAATAAATCTTATGTTTTCTTTATAGCACAAAGTCTATTCATGCTGTCGATATATCAATTGTTATATTTCAAAGAAAAACGTTTAGGTTCTGCATCTAATTTGAAATATTTTTAAGGCAGTGGTTGCATTCGTTGCTTACGGATATGTTCAATCAAAAATCTAGCAGCGGCACCAAGCTCACTTTCTCGACTCCACACCAAATCAACATAATATTCAAATCGGGGAGTGAAATCTAATAAATCCAATACTTTAAGTTTATTTTTTAATTCAGGATTTTCTTTAAACATTTCTTGAGGAAGAACACCCCAACCCAAATTTCGCAAGATCATTAAACAAGCGGAGTGGTGGTTATCTGTGCGCCAATAATGTTTCGAAAAAAGTAATTCTGGTTTTAAAGTCTCATCTCGGCTTGCAACTACAATTTGTCGTGTAGTGAGGATTTGTTCATAAGTAACCTGATTTTGACCTGCGAGGGGGTGGTTATTTGAAATAACTGGAATTAAGGCCTCACGTTTAAGCTCTACAAATTGTTCTCTGTTATCTAGGTGCTCGCGTTCAAACATCAGTGCAAGTTGGGCAGACCCGTCTAATAACATTTGGAGTGCATCTTCTTGAGGGGCAGAGACAATATTAATTTGTAAGTCTGGAAAACGACTCTCTAAAAGACAAATATAGTCTGTCCAATTGGTGTGTAAAAGTTCAGACACAATCACAATAGTTAAATTAGCTTCCAAACCTGTACTTAACGCGTGAGCATGCTGTTTCCATTGATTCATCTCAATCAAAAGCTGAGAGGTCTTTTCATATAAAACCCTTGCTTCGTCAGTAGGGACGGGTTCGCGGCCTTTACGGTCAAATAAAGTTAAGTCCAGATCAATTTCTAAATTGGCAATAGACATGCTTACAGCCGAAGGAACTTTGCCAAGTTTACGCGCTGCTGCAGAAAAAGAGCCGGTTTCAATCACGGCTTGAAACATGAGTAGTTGTTCTTGATTAATATTCATCTGTCAAAAAAACTGAAAGAACCTGATTGGATTAATCAATATTATAAAAATAAAATGCACATTATCCAAGTTATTATTGAGTATTTAAAAATGTTGATTTCCAAGAGAAGACTCATTCATGCAATCAGTTATGAAGGAATTTTATTGGTCATCATTGCGATTGCATTAAGTTTTATTTTTGATATGCCAATGGATGTAACCGGTACACTCGGTGTGTTTATGGCAGTGGTTTCAGTTTTCTGGAACATGATTTTTAACCACTATTTTGAAAAAGTAGAGCATAAATATAATTGGGAAAGAACGATCCCTGTGCGGATTTTACATGCGATTGGTTTTGAAGGTGGTTTGCTGATTGCAACTGTACCAATGATTGCATATATGCTTCAGATGAGTGTCATTGATGCACTTATTTTAGATATTGGTTTAACCTTATGTATTTTGGTTTATACCTTTATTTTCCAGTGGTGCTATGACCATATTGAAGATAAATTTTTCCCAGATGCCAAAGCTGCATCACTTCATTAAGCTAATCTATTGAAATGAAATAAGCACCCAAATGGGTGCTTATTTTGTTAGGTCGTTATAGAAATTATTTTTCTACAATCGCAACCACACCTTCACCACCTGCTGTACAGATAGAGATTAATGCGCGGCCTGAACCTTTTTGATTAATCAATTTAGCAGCAGTTGCTAAGATACGACCACCAGTTGCAGCAAATGGATGGCCTGCACCTAAAGATGAACCATTTACGTTCAGTTTAGAACGGTCAATTGAACCCAAAGGTGCATCTAAACCAAGACGCTCTTTACAGAATTTTTCATCTTCCCAAGCTTTCAAAGTAGATAACACTTGAGATGCGAATGCTTCATGGATTTCATAGAAATCGAAGTCTTGAAGTTTAAGGTTTGCACGCTTAAGCATGCGAGGCACCGCATAAGCAGGGGCCATTAACAAACCTTCTTTAGGACCGTTCTTACCAATAAAGTCAACAGCTGCTGTCTCAGAGAAAGAAAGGTAAGCTAAAACTTCATGACCGTTTTCTTTTGCCCATTCTTCAGAAGCAAGCAATACCACAGAAGCGCCATCAGTCAACGGAGTTGAGTTACCCGCTGTCATTGTTGCAGTTTCGCCTTTACCGAAAACTGGCTTCAATTTAGCAAGTTTTTCAACTGTGCTGTCTGCGCGTAAGTTGTTGTCACGGTTAAGACCTAAGAATGGAGTCATTAAGTCATCAAAGAAACCACGCTCATAAGCAGCAGCAAGTTTTTGATGGCTGCTAGCAGCTAACTCATCTTGTGCTTCGCGAGTGATACCCCATTCTAAAGCAGTGATGGCTTGGTGCTCACCCATTGAAAGGCCAGTACGTGGTTCACCATTGCTTGGTGCATCAAGAAGCTTTTTAAAATCAATTTTTGTTAAAGCTTTAAGACGGTCTTTACCAGTTTTAGCTACATTGAGTTCAAGTAAAACTTTACGTAAACCATCACCTACAGCAATTGGTGCATCAGAAGTGGTGTCTACACCACCTGCAATACCTACATCGATTTGACCAAGTGCAATTTTGTTTGCAACAACAAAAGCTGCTTGTAAACCTGTACCACAAGCAATTTGAATGTCATAAGCAGGAGTTTCAGGAGCAAGATCTGTGCTCAATACAACTTCACGAGTCATATTAAAGTCACGACTATGTTTTAAAACAGCACCAGCAACGACTTCACCAATACGCTTACCTTGTAAGTTAAAGCGTTCAACCAAACCATTCAATGCTGCTGTCAGCATGTCAGAATTTGACGCTTTGAAATAAGCAGTATTTGAACGTGCAAATGGAATACGGTTGCCACCAATAATTGCAACGCGGCGAACAGTGTTTTGGCTCATGGTTTTATCCTGTTGAACAGAAGTTTTGGTTTTTGTTGCTTTTGGTGCTGCAGCTACATTTGAAGATGTAGAAGTAGTTGCTGTAGCCGCGCTCTTAGTGCGAGGGCTACGTGCAGGTGCAGTCGTTGAACGAGTACGTGTCGTTTTTGATGTATTAGTTGCTGCTTTAGGAGTAGTGCTGTTACGCTTAGCCGTGTTTGAAGCCGACTTTGATGTATTTGACACTTTTTCCTGAGCAGAATTCTCGACTGCTGGATTTTCTTGAGTTGTTTTGCTCATAAGGCTTTTCCAAGCATAATAACGATATTCTTGTAAGCTACCTTAACACAATTCAAATAGACCTGTATTGACTAGAATGACATTGTAGATAGCATTCAGGTCAAGACATCCAAAGATGAAGTCAAGTATGATTTGGAGTAACTCTAATGAACGACTGCTTTCATATTGTTGCTATTCATCTCATAACATACTGAAGCCTGTCGTAGAAAATTCATTTCTTTGAGAGATAATAATCATGACTGATCAATACCAAGCATTTACACAATCTCCTATTGGTAAATTCGTTGTTAAAAATCTGGGTTTACCATCGCCAGTTGTATTAGAGCGTTTTGAAAGTGCTCAGCCAGTAGTGAATGGTGCAGTATTGGTTGGCGCAGCGCCGTCAAGTGTATTATCTGGTGAAATTGCACAAGTACTTAGCAATGTTCATGCAGATAGCTATGTAGGCAATAACGTTGCTTTACAACAAGAAGCTGCAAAAGTTGGTTTAAATTTACGTCCATTCAATGCAGGCGACAAAGAATCAAAATTCAAAGCAGTTGTATTTGATGCATCTGGTATTCAAAACTCAGAACAGTTAAATGAACTTTATAAATTCTTTAACCCGATTGCACGTCAAGTTGCGACTTCTGGTCGAGTGATTGTGATTGGTACAACTCCTGAAACTGCAAAAACTGTAAAACAAGCGATTGCTCAGCGTGCACTTGAAGGCTTTATCAAATCTGTAGGTAAAGAATTTAAAAAGGGTATTACTGCTCAAGTTGTCTATGTTGATGAAGGTGCTGCTGCAAACCTTGAATCAACATTACGTTTCTTGCTTTCTCCACGTTCGGCTTATGTATCTGGTCAAGTGATTCGTGTTTCTAAAGCAGACGTGGTTGATGTTGATTGGGCAAAACCACTTGCGGGTAAAACTGCCTTGGTAACTGGTGCAAGCCGTGGTATTGGTGAGGCAATCGCACATGTGTTGGCACGTGACGGTGCTCATGTTATTTGTCTAGATGTACCACAACAACAAGCTGACCTTGACCGTGTAGCTGCTGACATTGGCGGTTCTACATTGGCAATTGACATTACAGCTGCTGATGCGGGCGAAAAAATTAAAGCTGCTGCGGCAAAACAAGGCGGTTTAGATATTATTGTTCATAACGCAGGTATTACACGTGACAAAACTTTGGCAAACATGAAGCCGGAGCTTTGGGACTTGGTCATTAACATTAACTTGTCTGCTGCTGAACGTGTAAATGACTACTTGTTAGAAAACGATGGTCTAAATGCAAATGGCCGTATTGTTTGTGTATCATCAATTAGTGGTATTGCTGGTAACCTTGGTCAAACAAACTATGCTGCGTCGAAAGCTGGTGTCATTGGTCTAGTGAAATTTACTGCACCTATTCTAAAAAATGGTATTACCATTAACGCAGTAGCACCTGGCTTTATCGAGACTCAAATGACTGCTGCCATTCCGTTTGCAATTCGTGAAGCTGGTCGCCGTATGAACTCAATGCAACAAGGCGGTTTACCTGTTGATGTAGCAGAAACAATTGCATGGTTTGCATCAACTGCTTCTACAGGCGTAAATGGCAACGTTGTACGCGTGTGCGGTCAAAGCTTGTTGGGCGCTTAAGCACTTTTAGCTAAATAGGGGTGCTTGTGCATCCCTTTTTTATTCAAGAATCTATAAATTATAAAAGGTTAGGTATGAATACTCGTCATTTTAGCCAGCTACCAAAAGCGGCATTGGCTTATCCAAAAGTAGTGCAAGGTTTAATTTTTAAAAAACCGAAAGGTCCAAAAATATTACCGCAAGTTGAATATGTGGTAGATACCCTAGAAATTGATCAGAATCATCTCAAAGCTTATAACGAAGTATGTGGCTTCAAAAATAATGGCTTTGTACCCGCAATTTATTTGGCTGTGCTTTCTCAAAGTTTGCAAATGCACATGATGACGGCAGAAGCCTTTCCATTTCCGATTTTAGGTTTAGTGCATATTCGTAACCAGATTAAACAGACCAGACCGATTGGCGTAACTGAAAAACTCACTCTGTCATGTAAATTTGGGGAACTAAAACCACATGATAAAGGCGTTCAGTTTGACTTTATTACCACGGCAAAAGTTGGCAATGAAGTGGTGATGGAGGGCTTAACGACTTATTTATCTCGCCAAAAAGTTGAGAAAAGAGTGGGTGAGAAAGCTAAAGAAGAACAAGCACCAGCTTATGTTCCAAAGGCAGAGTGGAATATTTTAGAAAACACTGGTCGCCGTTATGCGAAAGTGTCTGGTGATTTTAACTTAATTCACATTCATGCCATTACTGCAAAAGCATTTGGTTTTAAGCAAGCCATTGCGCATGGCATGTGGAGCAAAGCAAAAGCTTTAGCGAACCTTGAGTTGCCAAATGCTTATGAAGCAGATGTGTGGTTTAAGCTACCAATGTTCTTGCCATCAAAAGTTGAGTTTTTAACTGCAAATGCAGATAAAAAGACTGATTTCTTGATTCGTAATGCCAAATCACAAAAACCGCATGTTGCAGGAACTGTAAAAGCATTATAAAAATAGCAGCAGCCTGAACAGAGGTTTGGGCTGCTTTTGAGCAAAATAACAAAAAATGCAAGGAAATTCATGTGATTAAAGAAATTTTACTGGCCGACACCCATAACTATCACGGTATTTTAGATGAACGTTTTATTGATTTAGCTCACCAGTTCAGCCGTCTTCAAGATGCTAGAACAGGACAAGGTGGAGCTGCTTTAGCGGTTTATTTTAGAGGCCAAAAAGTTGTAGATATCTACACCGGTCTAAAATCACAAACTGAAGCTTGGCAACCTGACACATTGGCAGTTTGCTACTCTACGGGTAAAGGTGTACTTGCAACTTTAGCGCATATTTTGGTAAGTGAAGGGTTTTTAGAATACGACAAACCGATTGCGACCTATTGGCCTGAGTTTGCTCAAAATGGAAAAGAGCAAATGACTTTGCGTCATGTGCTAAGCCATCAAAGCGGCATGTTTGATGTTCGAAATATCATCGAAAGTGCGCGAGAAATGCTCGACTGGTCACACATGTTAGATGTGGTCGCGGCGACTAAGCCAAGATTCCTCGCAGGAGAGGGTAATGCTTATCAAGCTTTAACATTTGGTTGGCTTGTGGGTGGTGTGCTTGAAAAAGCAACTGGTCAATCTTTAGATCAGCTCATGCAAAAATATCTCGTTGAACCGTTAAAGTTAGATGGGGCATATTTTGGGACGCCTGCAAATGAGTTGGATCGTGTAGCACGTTTAATTATTCAACCAAAACCTGAAAAACCAGCGGCTCCCCAAGTTGAAAAACCTAAAAAGCCTCAAGCACGTAAGAGTTCACTCTCTGAAAAAATGATTACGTGGACTGGACAAGACCCTCAAGACTTTCAAGATGCCATGATTCCAAAAGGAATGAAAAATTTTAGTTTCTTTAGTGATGAGGGACTGCAAGCAGTCATTCCGGCAGCGAATGGGACATTTACTGCAAATAGCCTTGCTAAAATTTATGCGATGCTAGCAAATCAAGGTGAATGGGATGGACAGCAATTGATTCGCCCAGAAGTATTTAAAGAACTTAGTACTATTCAAAGTTATGCACGTGATCGTGTCATGCCAATACCGATGAATTGGCGCTTAGGATATCACCGCATTATTACTATGGGTAAACGTGCAAAAAATGGCTTTGGACATATTGGTTACAATGGTTCAGGAGCGTGGTGTGATCCTGAGCGTGACCTCAGCTTTGCCTATACCCATAACTTCCAGATTGGTTCAATTACAGGCGATTATCGTTTGTGGGGGCTGACTCAAGAAGCTTTACGTTGCACCGACCAAATTTTAAAAGGCCGTAAAGGCTGGTTCTAATTTTAGTATTTTAAAGCTGGTATTTTTAAGCAATGCCAGCTCAATACCTATAATAATTCTAGGCGAATAATCGCTTCGGTATGGCGCTTGAAATCTTCCTCAGCTAAACCTTGTAAACCAAGTTTATAAATACCTTCTAAGCCGCAAACAAAGGCAATGAGTCGCCATGCAATGTCTGTGGAATTTGATCTGTTTTTAAATTCACCTTCTTTTTGGCCACACTCAATCGCTTGCACAATTGTTTCATGCCAACTTTGCATGGCAAGGTTATAAGCCTTTTGTATTTCTGCATCTTGCTCAATCAATAGTTCAGCTTCATTCCATAAACGTAAGTAGGGCTGAAGTTTGTCGATATTTTCTGCACCCAATAGGATGAAGAGTCTTTGAAATTGGCTAGTTGTTTGGAGAGTTTGTTCAATTTCATCGAGCTGTTCCATCAGCTTTAAAAAAGCTTCAGCTTTTAAATGAGATGCCGAAGAAAAGTGGTGGTGAACTTGTCCGGTAGAGGTTTGTGCTTCTGTTGCGATTCTACGTACCGTCATGGCTGTAAAACCTTCAGCCAAAGCAACTTGCATGGCAGCTTGCAGAATCATTTCTCTGCGTTGATCGCGATTAAGATAGGCCATGTTTCTTTCACCTGACTGAATTCGACACAAATTACATTAAAACTAAAAGTTGGACAAGTGTCCAATTGTGTATATAATAACCATAATTTGAACACATGTCCAAGTTTTGGATATTGAAGAGCGTTATGCAAAAAAAATGGTTAATCCTGACAATTATCGTCCTTATTTATTTACCGGTTACGATTGATGCAACGGTGATGCATGTTGCAACACCATCTTTAAGTGCAGCATTGAATTTAACTGCCAATCAGCTTTTATGGGTTATTGATATTTATTCACTGATTATGGCGGGTTTGATTTTGCCAATGGGTGCACTCGGTGATCGTATCGGCTTTAAAAAATTATTATTTATAGGAACCGCAGTTTTTGGTGTGGGTTCGTTAGCTGCGGCTTTTTCTCCAACTGCCTATGCCTTAATTGCTTCTCGTGCTGTCTTAGGGCTAGGGGCAGCTATGCTTATTCCTGCCACTTTATCCGGCATCCGTAATGCCTTTACCGAAGAAAAGCAGAGAAATTTTGCACTTGGTCTTTGGTCTACAGTGGGTGGTGGTGGAGCAGCTTTTGGTCCATTAGTCGGTGGTTTTGTACTAGAACACTTCCATTGGGGAGCTGTATTTCTTATCAATATCCCGATTATTTTAGTGGTTCTAGTTATGATTGCGATCATCATCCCTAAACAACAAGAGAAGACTGATCAGCCAATTAATTTAGGCCAAGCTTTAATCTTGGTTGTAGCCATTTTAAGCCTGATCTATTCAATCAAATCGGCGATGTACAGCTTTTCGGTACTTACAATCGTGATGTTTGTAATTGGTATAAGTACTTTAATTCACTTCATCCGAAGCCAAAAAAGAGCTACGACGCCAATGATTGATCTGGAATTGTTTAAACATCCAGTGATTTCTACCAGCATTGTCATGGCTGTTGTTTCCATGATTGCTTTGGTTGGTTTTGAATTACTCTTGTCTCAAGAGTTGCAGTTTGTACATGGTTTTTCTCCATTACAGGCAGCCATGTTTATTATTCCATTCATGATTGCGATTAGTTTAGGTGGTCCATTAGCCGGAATTTGCTTGAATAAGTGGGGACTTAGACTAGTATCTACTGTTGGTATTTTAATAAGTGGATTTAGTCTATGGGGGCTTGCCCAGCTTAACTTTTCGACCGACCACTTTTTAGCATGGATGTGTATGGTTTTTTTAGGCTTTAGCATTGAGATAGCCTTACTTGCTTCAACTGCTGCGATTATGTCATCTGTACCTCCGCAAAAGGCGAGTGCAGCAGGTGCCATTGAAGGGATGGCTTACGAGCTTGGGGCTGGTTTGGGCGTTGCTATATTTGGGTTAATGTTATCTTGGTTTTATAGTCGTTCAATTATTTTGCCAGAACAGCTTCCAACGGACTTAATTGAAAAAGCGAGTATCTCGATTGGAGAAACCATGCAATTAGCATCTAACCTTGAAAATCCTTTGGGAGGACAATTAATTGCAGTTGCGCAGCAAGCTTTTAGCTATGCGCATAGTTGGGTGCTTACCATTTCAGCTATTTGTTTCTTCCTTTTAACTGTATTTGTCTGGTTGAGTTTTCCAAAGAAAGTAAATTAAAATTAAAGGATAAAAAGAGACACTACCTTTCTTTTTATCCTTAAATATCTTTTTAATATTTTCTACATATTAAAAATTGGTTATTTAATTCTCATAAATAAACTATTCTTTAAAAAGGTTCATATTTTTATTTCAAAATGATTCAGTAGTCATGTAATTGAAATTTAATGAAAAATTAATTGTTGTGAAATTGACTGTGTAAAAATGGTTTGCTAACCTGCTATTCGAAAAATCTAAAAACAAATAAAAGAGGCTGCTGTGAATTTTAAATTAAAAACATCACTCATTATTGGAGCAATTGTTGCGTCTTCACTTGTATATGCCGCAACTGTACTTTCACCAAATCAGAATAATAATAGTGGATCAATTCCATCCGGTTATTCAGATTTAGAATTTAATCTAGCAAATGGGAATTGGGTCAAAAACCTCACTTTACCCACAAGCGCTAATAATTTGGACAAAATTACAATTCGTTCTAGTGCTGCCTATAGTAGTTATCTAGATACTTCTAATACCAATATTCCGTTAGAGGTTTTAAAGATAAATAGTGGTGATGTTTACCAATTCATCTTTAATAGTAGTCAAAATAAATGGATCGCTCAGTTAGCGACAGTGAGTCCTACTAATGGTGCGACCTATGAAGTCGTTCCATTAACAACTGCATCGATGCAAAAAGTACTTATTCAAAATGACAAATGGGCACAAACTATAGCATTACCGAGTGATGTACGTGATGGAACAACCGTACAAGTTGTTTCTACAGCAAGTGCAAGTTCGGACATTGATAAAACAAACTTACTATTCCCGAGCAGTTTTATATTAAAAAATGGATCTGAATATTGGTTTAAATATTATTCTGCTTTAGGAAAATGGGTTCCAGAATATATAAAACCACAGAAGCTAAATGTTCAGCAAATTGGAACGTCATTAGCGACAGTTAATAGTCCACTTACAGAAATTTCATTTGGAGATGGAAACTGGGTTTCCAATTTCACTTTGCCTACCACTGCAAGTGATCGGGATAGAATTATTATCAAGTCTACAGCGACTTGGTCTGCAAAAATTAATAATACTTATATTAATAGCCAAGCGACTTTAACGCTTAAAACAGGCGATCAATATGAGTTTATGTATGTAAGCGACAAAGGATATTGGCAGTTGATCTCTTCACCTACAAAGGTGATTGATTCAGCCGCAACAATCCCTGCAACTTTACCGAATATGACTCAGCCTACTTTAAAGGTAAAACTTTCTACCTCAAATTGGCAGCCAACCTTACAACTACCTGTTAAAGCTCAAGTCGGGGATAAGGTGGTTATTGTGTCTAATGCATCGGCAGACACTTATATTAATGCTGTTAATGGCTTGTCTACCGCAATTAAAAATGGTGAAAATCGCCGTTTTATATACACTGCTCAAGGCTGGACAGTAGATAGTTATACAATTGATATGTTGTTGGTTTCTAGCCCAGAGGTAAACTCAATTTTAGGAGAAAGCGCTGCAAAACTTAGAATGATTGAAGGCGTCAATTTAACGAATTTAACTGCTGAAAATTCGAATGCACGTTTTTACTTAAGAGATGTGGGCTATTTAACCTATAAAATTCCTGCTGCTACTCTAAAAGAAGCAATCTCTACTGGGCGAGATGACACCACGGTACAAAATGAGCGAAAACGTGTATTGGCAGATGGTGTCTATTATCAAGGTAATGAACCGGGTGATGGCGGTTGTGGTTGGGCTTGGATTAATGCTTCTGCATATAACATGATTGGCGCAAATGATATTGCTGGTTGTTCTTTCGCTGCTATGCGTCATGAAGTTGGGCATAATCTTGGCCTATACCATAATGGTTCAACAAATATTGGTTCAGGCTTTGCTCATCCTTTAGGAAGTACAGCAATGGGTGGTAATAATATTAATTTTTATTCGAGTCCCTATCTGTATAACCCTAAATATGGTGTACGTTTAGGTGTAGAAGGAAAAATTGATGCGGTCAGTGTCATTAATCTGAATGCGCAGAAAATTTCTCTATATAACTAATCTCTATTTCTAGCTGTAAATAATGAAGAAAAATAAATTGTTAATAGGAACTGCTATCGCTTGCGTGGCGTTAGCAGTTTTAATCTGGTTTGCTTTTTCACAGCAAAGCTCTTCTGCTTTAACGTCGTCTTCAGAAAATGGGCAAGAGACTGGGCAAAAAATGGCAGAGAATCAGAGTGAATTTGCTCGTCAAAATATACTGAATTTGAGTCCGTCCGAAAAAGAAAGATTGTCTCAGCAACAGATTGTTTTTAATGAAATAGAAAAGGATCAATTACCTTCTAATGTTAATTTTCCACTAATTAAAAATGCAGAAGGTATGGTCATTAAATATGATCCAAATGTGATTGAACTTAAAAAAGTAGGTGACACTGTTAAGTTCCAAATGTTGGAATATGGCATTAATCGCACGGGTAAAATTGTAGAGATCGAACCTGTTGACCAAGATATTGTTCGGTGGATCGGTAAATTTGATCAGGGTGATCCGAATCAAAATTTCTTTACCATTACTCAAAGTCAAAAAGACCACTATACGATTATGCAAATTTTTACCGAGAAGGGAAATTATTCGGCTGAAATTAAGGATGGGGTGGGACTCGTGCAAACGATGGATGAGGGTGTTACAGATCAGGAGTTACACCATGATCATCCTTAGACAAATAAACGGTTCTGGTAGAGAAAAGAAGCCAGTTCGCAGTTTATCTGTACGGATATGAGCTTTATGCGTTCACACTCTTTTAAAAACAAAGTATGCTTATGCCTGTAACAAGGAGCATACATGTATCAAGTACTTGCTAGAAAATACCGTCCACGTAATTTCAATGAGTTAGTGGGGCAAAACCACGTTTCTCGTGCATTAAGCAGTGCATTGGAACGCGGTCGTCTTCACCATGCTTATTTATTTACAGGAACGCGTGGTGTAGGTAAAACTACAATCGCACGTATTTTAGCCAAGTGTTTGAACTGCGAAACGGGTGTGACTTCTACACCATGTGAAGTTTGTGCAACGTGTAAAGCGGTAAATGAAGGCCGTTTTATTGACCTAATTGAAATCGATGCTGCTTCAAGAACAAAAGTAGAAGATACGCGTGAACTTTTAGACAACGTTCCTTATGCGCCAACGCAAGGTCGTTTTAAAGTTTATCTGATTGACGAAGTACATATGCTATCGACGCATTCTTTTAATGCGTTATTAAAAACACTAGAAGAACCACCAGAACACGTTAAGTTTTTGTTTGCAACGACAGACCCACAAAAGCTACCGATTACGGTTATTTCACGTTGTTTGCAATTTACTCTACGACCTTTAGCTGTCGATGAAATTACCAAGCATCTTGGCGCTATTCTTGAAAAAGAACAGATTACTGCTGATCAAGATGCAATTTGGCAAATTGCTGAATCTGCTCAAGGTTCACTGCGTGATGCATTATCTTTAACTGACCAAGCCATTGCTTATGGTCAAGGTTCAGTACATCATCAAGATGTTAAAGAAATGCTGGGTTTGATTGATCGTACGATCATTTATGATTTGATTTTGGCGATTCATCAAAATCAACGTGAGAAAATTAGTCAGCTTTTATTGCAATTTAGACATCAAGCGCTAGATGTTTCACTTGTGCTTGATCAGTTGATTTCGACATTGCATGAATTGGCAATTTTGCAATATCTACCTGATTTGAGTTTGAAATATAGCGATGAAATCAATCGTAAAATCATGCAATTGTCTAAGCTGATTTCTGCTCAAGATTTACAGCTTTATTACCAAATCGCATGTAAAGGTCGTTCAGACTTGCAACTTGCCGTGACGCAAGAGCAAGGCTTTGAAATGTGTGTTTTACGCTTATTGGCATTCCGTCCTTTAGCGCCAAATGAAATTGTGGTATCAGAGCCTGTTCAACAAAATGGACAAGCACTAGTGGGTTTGAGTCAACAAGTTCAGCAAACAGCTCAGGAGATTACTCCAGTAAATACGGTTCAGCCTGTTGAAGTTATTAACCAGCCCGCTATGGTTGAACCTGAACCTGAACCTGAACCTGAACCTGAACCTGAACCTGAACCTGAACCTCAGCCTAATCAGGACTTAATGGTATTTGACCCAAATCATCATGAGTTGATTGGACTTGAGTCAGCAGTTGTTCAAGAGACTGTTAGTGTTCTTGAAGAAGATTTCATTCCGGTACCAGAACAAAAGTTAGTACAAGTTCAGGCTGAAACCCAAGTCAAACAAATCGAACCTGAACCAGCTTCTACTGCTGAGCCTATAGGTTTATTTGAAGCATCGAATGCTGAATTTTCACTTGTTCAAGATACGTCAGCTTATGACTTGGTTTCTGAACCTGTTATTGAACAACAGTCATTGATGCAAGCTGAAATTGTTGAAACAGTTGCTGTTGTAAAAGAGCCTAGTGCAACTGATAACGGTCAGTTGATGCCTCAAGATATCTTGAAGCTTTCTCCTCAAGTTTTGGAAGGTGAGTGGACACTCGAAAAGTGGGAATATTGGTTTAGAAATAGTCAGCTTTCTCCAGCCGTTCAAGAACTTGCTCAACATGGTGTGATGACTGGTGAAATTGGTGGCAATACTATTTTCCATATTCCTCAAGAATATGAAAATATGCTGACCCAATTACAACAAGGCCTTATTGATGCATTAAATGAGCAATGGCCGAATACTCAGTTTACAGTTGAATATGGTGCTTTGAATACATCTACTCCCTATACCATTCAAAGTGCACGTAAAGAAAAAGCCTTTCATAGAGCAGCTGAGCTATTACAGCAACAGCCAGTGATTAAGAGTCTCATAGAAACTTTTGATGGCGAACTACAAAATATTCAATTAAAGCCTTAAATTCATCTGATTTTGATCTGGTGCAGAATATGAAAATAATAGAGTTTTCATATTCTTCATTGGATTGAAATATTTGGGTCATGTCACTGTCATTGTACTTTTCTATGTTAGCCATTTTAGATTTTAAATGGACTATATATCGTCATGAAAAGGCAATGCACTGGAATAAATTGTTTTAAATATTCATATTTTTTATTAATCGGCGCGATTCTGCTGAGTGGTTGTAACGACTCGGCAAATGATAATTCAAATACACCAGATACAGGTAAAAAGCCTGTAATGCGCTGTGCTCCGTAAACTTAAATAATAAAAAGAACCTGATCATGATTACACGTCGTAAATTTTTAAATTACTCTTTAAATATGGGTTTTGGTGCTGCGGCATTGGCAACTTTCCCATCTAGTATTCAAAAAGCTTTAGCAATTCCTGCAAATAATAAAACTGGAACCATTCAGGATGTCGAGCACGTTATTATTTTAATGCAGGAAAACCGATCTTTTGACCATTACTTCGGAACATTAAAAGGCGTCCGAGGGTTTGCCGATCGTTTTACGATTCCTTTGCCAAGTGGCCGCCGTGTTTGGGAACAACATAGAAGTAATGGGCAAGTTTTAACGCCTTTTCACTTAGATGGTACAGCCAATAATGCACAGCGTGCAGATGGTACGCCCCATACTTGGAACGACAGTCAGCTGGCTTGGGACAATGGGCGCATGGCGAACTGGCCAACTCATAAAACTGATATCTCAATGGGCTATTTTAAAGAAAAAGAAATTCCATATCAGTTTGCGCTTGCGAATGCTTTTACGATTTGTGATGCCTACCATTGCTCTATGCACACTGGAACAGATGCAAACCGTTCTTATCATTTAACGGGTACAAATGGTGCAACACCGACCAAGCGTTCATTTGTAAACAATGAGTGGGACTGGATTGATGGTAATCCAGCGACGGCAGACCGTGGTTATACATGGAAAACTTATGCCGAACGCTTAGAAGAAGCAGGGGTAAGTTGGATTTGTTATCAAAATATGCCAGATGAATGGGGCGACAATATGCTTGGTGCATTTCGTTCGTTTAGAAAGGCCAACATTGCATCTGGCTATCCTGTTTCAAGTGGCGGCGAACCGAATAAACCATATGCTGATACGGGTCAAAAACTACCTTATAAAGCCTATGATGCTGCGATCGATAATGCCAAAAATCCACTTTATAAGGGCATTGCAAATACGCTACCGGGCAATAAACCAGAAGAATATCTGGATGCTTTTAAACGCGACATTCGGGAAGGTAAATTACCTCAAGTCTCTTGGATTAACGCGCCATCGATTTATTGCGAACATCCAGACCCTTCAAGTCCAGTTCAAGGAGCTTGGTTTATCCAAGAAATTATTGATGCATTAACTGCTGTACCAGAGGTTTGGAGTAAAACCGCGCTACTTATCAACTTTGATGAAAATGATGGTTACTTTGACCATATGCCATCGCCATCAGCGCCATCTCGACTCAAAAATGGCCAGTACGCAGGTAAATCGACACTAAGCAATGCTGATATGCAGGACGAATACTTTGACCATGCCGCGCCTGAAGGAAGCCATTCACAACCTACACCTGATGGACGAGTTTATGGTCCGGGTCCTCGTGTTCCTTTATATATTATTTCTCCATGGAGCCGTGGTGGCTGGGTGAACTCACAAGTGTTTGACCATACTTCTGTGCTCATGTTTTTAGAAAAACGTTTCGGGGTTAAAGAGCCGAATATCAGTCCATACCGCCGTGCAGTGTGTGGTGATTTAACCAGTGCATTTAACTTTAAAACACCAAATGCAGATGTTTTACCGCAGCTGAGTGGTAAACAAACACGTTTACAGGCTGATGAGTTAAGAGAAAATCAAGAAGCTTTACCAGCTGTGCCTGTACCCACGGATACGAAGTTACCGATTCAGCAAAGTGGTATACGTCTTTCACGTGCGTTACCTTACGAGCTACACACCAGCGCACGCTGTAATACTGATGGCAAAGTGCAATTGATTTTCTCTAATACGGGTAAGCAAACAGCGGTTTTCCATGTTTATGACAAGCTCAATTTAGACCGTATTCCAAAGCGTTATATTGTCGAGCCGAATAAGACTCTAGATGATGTATGGGACGCTTTAAAAGATAATTTAGGTCGTTATGACCTATGGGTACTTGGTCCAAATGGCTATCATCGTCATTTCAAAGGCGATACTCAATGTATTGTTGATAGTGGCGTTAAACCTGAAATTCGAGTGTGCTATGACATTGCCAATGGTGATGTTTATGTCGAACTTATGAATGAAGGTACTAAGGATGCGATATTGATGGTAAAACCGTGTGCATATCGACAAGATGCGCCGTTACAACTTACCGTAAAAGCGGGACAGGTTGTTAAGCAGCATTGGGCTTTGGCCGATGTAGGGCATTGGTATGATTTTGAAATTACCAGTCAGAGTGATCCATATTATTACCGACGTTTTGCTGGTCGAGTCGAAACGGGTGAAGATTCCTTTAGTGACCCTGCAATGATGTAAGCTAAAATGAGGCAAAAAGAGCTGTGTATTTTCTTTTTGCCTCATTTTTTATAATAAGAAATTCTCTAAAACCTCACGAACTGTCTCGGAAATTGGCACAGTCTTACGCGTTTCGCGATCAACAAAAACATGCACAAAATGTCCTTGAGCTGAGGCTTGGTTCTGACCTTGTTTAAAGATTGCTAATTCATAACGCAATGAAGTCGTACCGATTTTACCAATCGCAACACCTACTTGAATAATTTCTGGAAATGACAATTCCTGAAGAAAACTACAAGCTGAATCGACCACTAAGCCAATTGCTTTTGCTTCATGAATATCAAAACCTGTTTTTTGAATCAGTAAAGCATTGGCTGCTGTATCGAAGTAGCTATAGTAAGTCACATTATTCACATGACCATAAATATCGTTATCTGCCCAACGCGTTTGAATATCTAAAAAGAACTTAAATTGATCACGGGTTTTTAAAACTGGTTTCGTCATTAATGAATCGCCTGATAAATTGCCAAAGCAGCGGCTTCTGTCATGTCACGTGGGTTATTTTGTAGTAAACGGGTTTGCAACATGGCATCTTCAGCAAGTCGAGGTAAGCTGGACTCGTCAATACCCAAATCACTAAGTCTTAAAGTCAAACCACTACGGTCTAAATGGTTCTGCATATGGTCAATGAACAGATCGCATAAACCATCGGTGCTGCCATTGCTGTATGGGTCGAGCCATTGCATAAGCTCTGCATAATATTTTTTTGCATTTGGTGCATTAAACTTTAATACTTCAACCAACACTAAGGCGTTAGTATGCCCATGCGACAAATGAAAATGTCCACCAAGTGGATAAGCTAAAGCATGCACAGCGGCAACAGGTGAGTTTGCAAACGCTTGTCCCGCGAGCATTGAACCAAAAAGCATGTTTTGACGCGCTTCTAAATCGTTACCATCTTTAAGAACTTTTGGTAAGTTATGATTTAACAGCTTCAAAGCATGCTTGGCTAAAATATCCGTATAAATATTTTTTTTATGTTTAGAGGTATATGCCTCAATAGCATGTACCATCGCATCAATACCTGTTGCAGCGGTAATATGTGCTGGAAGATTTTGAGTAAAAGTAGCATCAAGAATCGCAGTGTCGGCGTACAGTACTGGAGAGACAATCCCCATTTTTGTCGTCTCACCTGTGGTGACAATTGAGATTGGCGTTACTTCTGAGCCTGTACCAGCTGTAGTAGGAATCAAAATAAGCGGAAGGCGAGCTGTAGTGACCTGATTCACGCCGTACATCTCTTGCAAACTTTGAGTCTGGTTAGGGTGGGCGAGTAAAGCAATAACTTTTGCAACATCTAGAGAACTACCACCCCCGAAACCTATAATGACATCAACATTTTGCTGTTTAGCGTAATTGGCTGCATCTAGTACTACTTGTTCAGGGGGATCAGCTTGCACATCGGCATATATGACATATTCAATGTTGAGGTTATCTAAAATTTGCAGGATGGGATGGTGTAATTGATTTTTAATCATGCCTGCATCGGTGACTAGCAATAACTTACGGTAAGCTTTTGACGACAAAACATTCTGTAATTCTTGTATAGAGCCTAAGCCAGAGATGATATTTGGAACAGTTTGAAATTGAAAATGGCTCATATACATTATTTCCTTATTTTTGAACATTATTGTTGAATGGTTCTATAAGATTCAATCTTCAAATAAGTTAGCATAAGAAACTTTAAAATAAAGTAGTTCTGACGTGACTATACTTTTCTTAAGCCTTGTGCCACCCATAGATAAATACTTTTTTGCAATGTAGGGGCCGAAATGTAAGTGAGGATTACCAAGATATTTAAAGGCTCGTCGAAAAGTGGGCTTTTTGTTATTTATAGGGTTCTGTAGATTTTCTGGCAAGCTTCTAATTTATATAATGCCTTAACAATTTATAATTTTATCGGTTCTAAAAAGTGAAAATTTCTAAAACTTTTCTTAGTATTATGGGATGTACGTGTTTGATGCTTAGCTTGGCAGCAATCGCGAAAACCAGCTCTAGCGTATATTCGCCTACAAAAGGTGTAATTTGTGACAAATATATTTGTGCTGACAAAAAAGGTGTTTCTAAAAAGCTTACAGCTAAATACTTAGGCACTTATAAAGCGAATAAAGCCTTCTCTCAAGGTGATTTTGATACTTCAGCGTTTACGCTCTCAAATGGTGTGTTCTGTGATACTAAAACAAAACTATGCCATGTTGATCGATACTTTGAGAATGGGCATCGCAGTAAAATTGATAGAAAAATGACAGATAAGCTTTTTAAAAATAAATAATTTTTCTATTGCAGAAATGAGGTAAATATCTCTGATAGATGAGTCTATCAAAGTAAAGTTAAATCGCAAAAGACCCCGCTAACTATCGACTAATGGCGGGGTTTTTTATTATTAAGTATTTCTGTAATATCAATTTAATAGTATAGGGTGAAAAAATACTAAATGATCAGGGGTAATAATTAATAAGGGAGGGTTTAGTTTTCGGTAGGATCTTTTCTGATTGGGAAGGAAAAAAGGATCTTTTTATTATTAAGAAAAAATATAATTTTTAGGTGGAATTTAAATAGTGATGTACACAATTAGATATGTTCATCGGAACAACACTTACTATATTGCTTCGAACAATGAAGGAAATTTTATTATTCTTGAGTCACTTGATTCAGAGTTTCGTATGGGCCACCAAATTTCATATGATGGTGAAAAAGTATTTAACCTGACACTAAATGATGAAACAGATGCAGTCATTAAACTGGAGAGTAACGAAAAAGGAGCCTATGAGTACTTACATTCAGTTAAGTAAATTGGCTTTTTTATTCTTAAGTATTTCTGTAAGATCCTTCCGTTGCTTTAAACAACAATAAACCTGAATGATCAGCGCAAAAGTCATAAGGGGAAAGCCTACTTGAAAAAGTAGGCTTTTTTTATTTCTTTATAAAAACATACTGAGGACTTTATGATCAGAGTAGCTAATTTATAAAAATTTATTTTTTGCAATGAATGAGCTTAAGTTCCAAATTCTTAAAATCTATAACTTGATTAGAAGGATCAACAAGTTTTAATTTAAGTTCATCATCAGTACTCTTATTAAAAACTTTCACCACATCTTTACCAGATTCAATGAAATTACCGCCAGATTCAAGCATGGCCAGTAAAACAATATTTAGACTTTTGCCTTTTTTAGTAAGTAAGTATTCTTTACGTTCTCGCTCATTAACTTCTTTATAAATTGACAGTTCAAATATTTCTAATTGGATGAGATGCTTTAGACGATTAGATAAAATTTGCTTTGATATGCCTGTATTTGCTAAAAAATCATTAAATTTTGTTACCCCATAGAAGGCTTCTCTTAACAAGAGAATCGTCCATTTGTCATTCAATATTTCTGTAATTTTGAAGATCCCACATACATCTACTGGAAATTTATGATCTGGAATAATTTGATTTGACATCAGTGGGAGCTCCAATTAATATGAGTCTATAATTTAGACCTAGCCTTGATTCAGGTAGCATTATGCCATTTATAAATATACAAACTATAGAAGGTTTACTAGATAAAGATAGTAAGGCTGAGCTTTTCAAGCGAATAACAGATTTATTTGTGGAAATAGAAGGAAAGGGAAATCCTGCTTTTCGAGAACATGTCTGGATCAGAATTGATGAACATCCTCCTGAGCATTGGCAATTAGGCAGCTTCAGGCCTACGAAGGAAATGATTGAATTAATCACTGCATCAAAGTGATATTTGTAAAGCCCTATAAATTAGGGCTTTATTTTTATTTAATTACTACAAAAAATACAAGATTAGCTAATTTATCGCCTGATTTATCAACTTTTAATCTATTGATAAACATTATTTTCCTTTTCAACCCATGTGAGTTTTGACAAAATGCAACAAGTCACACTGGTCAATTTGGTTCTTATAAACTTATAGTCTGTTAAGATTGTGCATGATCCCGTTTATTTTTATGTAATTCAAATGTTTGGAAGTAATTTCTAATGGAAACACAATATAAGGTGTTATGTGTCTGTTTAGGAAATATTTGCCGTTCTCCCACGGCTGAAGTGGTTTTTAGACATTATTGTGACGCGCATCAACTCAATGTTATTGTCGATTCAGCTGGAACGAGTAATTATCATCCAAATAAATCGCCTGATCAGCGTAGTCAGTTGCATGCCAAAAAAAGGGGTTATGACCTATCATCTTTACGTGCAAGACAACTTTCAACTCAAGACTTTTTAGAGTTTGATTTGATTTTGGCAATGGATCATCAAAATTTTGAAGATATTCATGACGTGTTGCAAAGTGCCGTTTCCCAATTTGGCGCACATCAAATTCGTGCAAAAGTAGCTTTAATGAGTGAGCATGATCCTGAATACCCACAACAAGCGTTGCCTGATCCTTATTATGGCGGTGCTGATGGTTTTGAACGTGTACTCAATCAATGTGAGTCTAGTAGTTTAGCGTGGGTTAATATTTTAAAAAAACAATTGAATGTTTAAGAATAGGTTTTTCAATACAATGCAAATTCAGAATCAAGTACAGCTTAAGCCATTCAATACTTTAAGTTTAGATGCAACTGTTTCTCACTATACTAAAGTTGGCAGTATTCAAGATATTGAATCAGCTTTAGAGTTTGCTGAGCAGCATCAGTTAAATGTACTTGTATTATCGGGCGGTAGTAATATGTTGTTGCCGCAGCAGATCAATGCTTTAGTGATTCATCTTGATATTCAGGGAATTGAAGTTTTATCAAACGATCATGATTTTGTGCGCGTTAAAGTAGGTGCAGGCCAAGTCTGGCATGATTTTGTTTTATACAGCACTGAACAGAACTGGTTTGGTTTGCAAAATTTAGCCCTTATTCCGGGCTTAGTCGGTGCTTCACCCGTACAAAACATTGGTGCGTATGGGGTAGAGGTAGGTGAGTTTATTGAGTCAGTACAAGTGTATGACCGTAAATTGAAGCAAACTCAGACAATTTTAGCGGCTGACTGCCATTTCGCCTACCGCCATAGTATTTTTAAAGATGATCCAAACCGTTACATTATCACGCATGTTACTTTTAAATTGCTTAAACAGCCGCATTTAAAACTTAACTACGGCGACTTGAAACAAGCAGTTGGAGACAATCAGACTGCCGAAAATTTACAAAATCAGGTCATCCATATTCGACAAAGTAAACTTCCTGATCCAAAAGAGTATCCAAATGTCGGAAGTTTCTTTAAAAATCCAATTGTTAAACCTCAAGAGTTTGAACGCTTAGTCACACAATTCTCAACAATTCCACATTATCCTCAAGCTAACGGAAACGTTAAAATTGCAGCAGGATGGTTAATTGATCAGGCGGGTTGGAAAGGGAAGCAACTCGATATGGTAGGGATGTTCCATAAACAGGCATTAGTTCTGGTGAATTATGCCAATGCATCTCTAGCTGATGTAAGGAAAACTTATCAGGCTGTACAACGTGATGTTGATCAGCTTTTCCATATTATGTTAGAACCAGAGCCTGTGCTTTATAACAGTTTAGGTTTAATTGAAAATCATACGGAATAGTTTTATGCCAAAAGTACACTTAATGGTACGTTTAGTACAAGTAGTCACCGTGCTATTTGTACTATTAGGCTGTTTCGTGGTTTTTTTATATTCGCCATTTTATTCAAAACTTATTGTAGCTGGCCTTAACTATTTTGTACCTGTTGATGTTAATAAAGTCGCTGCTGAGAGCCAGAGACAGGCTGCATTAAGTGAGCATGATAATTTAGAGCCGGGTTCAAATTTATGGATCGCTCGTCAGGCTTATTTAAAACTGACAGAGCAAGCGTTACGTGAAAAAAGAACATCTGATCTGACCTATATTCAAGAGAATTATAAAGCCTTGCAGCAAATTATTCTTTTAGAAGAAAAGGAGCAGGATTCGGAAGAGCAAGCAGCATCTGTAACGGTTCCTTTAGTCGCTAAAAACTCAGAAATTGATGCCGCAGATGAGGCGAGTAGTCCTGTTGACGAAGCACTTTTTATTAATAGTTCTGAAAATAAAGCGCTTACTGAGCAATATACAGAGTTTTTAGCAAGAAAACCTGTGGTGCCAGAGCATCAGAAAGCTGTTAGTGAACCTGAACAAAAAGTCGAGTATGTGCGTAAAAATCCATTACCTGTACAACCTAAAAAGTTATCAGAGCCTTATGCAATTGTTGTGTTGGGCGGAGGATTAACCTTAGATAAAAATGGTAAAGATATTGTTGTTAATGGTTATACGCGTTTGCGATTAGAAAAAACTTTAGAAGTTGAAAAACAAAATCATCTGCCTATTGTGCTTAGCGGTGTAGAAGCACCTTACATGCAAGCTTGGTTAAAAGAGCGCGGTGTTGATGCAAAATTATTAGAAAAGCGGAGTATGAATACATGTGAAAATACCCGTTTTAGCTCTTTATTGCTTCAGAAAAAAGGCGGAGCACCGACAGTCATGTTGGTTACAGATGAATATCATATGCCACGTACACGCCGACTGTTTGCTTTAAATGGTATAGAAACTATTCCTGTTGTAGCCCCAATGCCAACTCCACTGACACGTTGGCAACCAAGTGTGCAAAATTACGATCATAGCCGCCGTGCAAATTATGAATTACTTGCGACAATTCGTGACATGTTGTTTGGCTCAAGTGATTGTCGAGAGGTTCCTTAATGTCAGATATTCCATTTCTCAATCCTGCCGTATTAAAACAATTAGATTTACCGGTTCCTAACCGTGATCTTACGCCGCAAGTTTTGAGTCCGCTTAATTTAAATACATTAGAAGAACCTTCTCGTGATTTGCTGGCCTATCGCAAATTGTATGGTTTACATTTACTTGAATGTGACCATTGGCAAGGCTATGTCCAAATGCCTTTATTCCGTTTGCATGTGCAAGTTTTCAAACCCAAAGTAGAAAAAATACAAGGTACAGTTTGTCTATTGCATGGCTATCTTGAGCATAGCGGTATTTACCAGCCAATTATTCGTGAAATTCTTGAGCAGGGCTTTAGTATTATTACTTATGATTTGCCGGGGCATGGATTAAGTGATGGTTCACCAGCCAGCATTAAAAACTTTGATCATTACCAGCAAGTTTTGATGGCTGTTTATCAATATGTGAAACATGCAGATCAGTTACCTAAACCATGGGTCGGTATTGGTCAAAGTACGGGTGGAGCAATTTGGATGCATCACTTATTAGAATATGCTGAAAAACGCCAAGATCCGATTGTAGATCGAGTACTTTTACTTTCTCCGTTAATTCGCCCTGCAAAAACCGCGTGGTGGCATAACCCCGTTGGATTAGGCATTATTCGCCGTATTAAGCGTCAGGTCCCAAGGCATTTTAGACGTAATAATCATAATCCTGAATTTTTGCGTTTTATTCGTTTAAAAGATCCTCTGCAACCTCGAATGATGGGCATGGACTGGATTTTGGCAATGTCAAAATGGATGCAAGAAATGGAAGAGCGACCTGCTTGCCGTATCCCAGTCTGGCTTGCACAAGGTGCTCTAGATCAGACGGTTGATTGGCGTTACAACATTGAATTTATTCGTCGTAAATTTAGACTCCAGACGTTGTTAATGCTTGAAGAAGGCTCTCATCAATTAATTAATGAACGTGCAGATATACGTGCGGCTTTAACGGGTTTGATTCCAGCCTTTTTGCATGCAAAGCCAAAACATTTTTATTATTAGAAAAATAATGCATCTATCCAAAATTCTAGATAGATGCATTATTTAATCTTTGTAGTTTATTTTGAATTTTGATAAAGCTGCATAAAGTTTTTATAAACCGAAGACTGCTTTTGTGGACTATACATATTGCGCTCGATTGTTCCTTTATCTGTTTTGATTAAAACATTCACATTTTGAGCATTTTTAAATTCTTGTAGGAATTGACTTGGAATAACAAAGTAAGTGGTTGAATGTTTAGGTACTAATCGGCTCACATTTGTCTTTTCAGTGGCTTGAGCTGGTTCGTAATTGAATCGTTTGCCATCAATATCAAAAGTTAAAGCGTTAATATCATAAAAGTTATAACTACTACTTAAATGAACATCTACTCGAAGCTGATTTTTTTGATTTTCGTTCCATTTAACCAATAAGCTTGGGCATAGTTCAGTTGGTGAGCAGTTTAGTTGACCAGCTGTCTTTACCTCTTTAGGAGCTGGTGTACTAACCTGTGTGGTGCTACACGCTGCAGTAAGTAGACATGAACCCAATAAGAGTAGAGATTTCTTCATCATATAAATTCCAAGATCGTATGTTTAATATTATTTATGTTAAGAGTAATAAATTTTGACATAATTTAACGCGTAGTTGGACCTAAAAATACAAATGGTTTTGCAATTTTAAAGGAAGAGGTGGCATCACCTGCATAGATATGGCTTTGATCAGGTCCTAAATCAAGTCTACGTGTTTTACCATCTTTAAAGTTAATCTTTTTTAAGTCAACCCAAAATACATTTGGTGAAAGAGCGGATTCAAAAAAGTAGAGCATCTGTTTGTGATCGGCAACAGTTCGCCAGCGAGTCGAAGAGATATTAGGTTCTTCTTGAGTATTTAATCCATAGGGAACAGATGCATTGCGAATCACACTAAATACAGATGCTTGTGCTTGTTTTGTATTATCATTTTTAGGAATAGCATTAATGTAAAATGATGCACGTGCAAAGCGATCAGATGCTCTGTTAGTACCGGGAAGCATAATCGTTCCGCCAATTTGCTTCCAATATTCAACAAGTGCAAGTTGTTTATCGAAAGTAGGTGAATTGGTCATGACTTGATAGCTTCGGCTATGGTGAATCACTTGTTTTCCACCAATATATTCAATAATTGCGCTATCACCTGTTTTATCAGAAATAGATAAATGTAAGGTGGTGAGCCGTGTTTCACCGGGAACATTGTCTGTAATAATAGTATAGGGTTCTTTTTCTAAGGCCTTAACGGCTTCATCTACAGTTGCAAAATTATCGAGTACATATTGAGCCCATGCTGCAATACTTAATAAAGGCTTATCTGTCTTTTTTGCATCTGGGTATTCAGACTCTACTAACCATAAAATATTAGCAACCAAACCTGCTTCATTCATTCCATCTGTTGTGGAAACTTCATAACCTGTAGCAATTACACTTCCATATTTCGACGTCCATTTTATTGAGTTGGGACCAGCACTACCGTCACGGCTAACCCCGCTTGGCATAATCCATAAGTTGGTACCTGTATCAACCTTCCAGTCCATTGAGCGAGCAGTAATAATATGTTGATTATTACCTAAATATACGGCACGTGTACAAGCAACAGCATAGCTACTTAAGCCTACAGCGATTGCAACAAAAGAAGAGATGAATGTTTTTTTCAACATGATGAGGTACCTTCTTGTTATAAGCATTAAAAAATTTTTATTAAATAAAATTAAAATGTGTACGTTATTTATACTTTTATATTAGGTGAAAAATCTATTAAATACAAATTAAAAGGGGAATAAAATTTAAGCAAAAATCACATATTAGTTTTAAATATGGAAGAGCATCACACTATAAAGGTGATGCTCAACTTATAAAAATTAATATAAATTAAAAATGATTGGCATCAGCCATATTCCACATTCGATAGTAGAAATTATCATCGTCATTATTAAGTTCAGATTGTAAAAGTTCACCTTCTTTTAAGAAAAAATGCAACTGAGCATAGTTCTTAATTTCACGGTCATTTACTCGCTGAGCCAAATGATGAGCTTTAATATCAGAAGGATGGCGTAAACCTGCTGCAGCAATCATTTCTGATAATGCATGCAAGGTATTTTTATGAAAATTAAATACTCGTTCTGCTTTGGTTGGTACATCAATTGCTTTTTGACGATCTTTGTCTTGAGTCGCTACACCCACAGGGCATTGGTTGGTGTGGCAGCTTTGTGCCTGAATACATCCAACTGCAAACATGAAACCACGTGCTGAATTAACCCAGTCTGCACCGAGTGCAAAAGTGCTAGCGATATCAAAAGCACTAATGATTTTACCACTTGCGCCAATTTTAACTTGATCTCTTAGTCCTGCACCGACAAGAGTATTATGGACAAAGCGTAAGCCCTCTCGTAATGGGGTACCAATATTGTCACTAAACTCAATTGGTGCTGCACCAGTACCACCTTCAGAACCATCTACAACAATAAAGTCAGGAACAATTTTTGTTTCAAGCATTGCTTTAACAATACTCATGAATTGCCAAGGTTGGCCAATACACAGTTTAAAACCAACTGGCTTGCCACTAGATAATGTTCGCAGCTTCTGTAAGAAATGCATCATTTCAATTGGGGTAGAAAAACTAGAATGCTTAGCAGGAGAAATACAATCATGATCGCGTGAAACGCCACGGATTTGGGCAATTTCTTCGGTAATTTTATGCTTAGGTAAGATACCACCATGGCCCGGTTTTGCACCTTGTGAAAGCTTTAATTCGATCATTTTGATCTGTGGCAATTGAGATTGTTTAGCAAATTTTTGCTCGTCAAATTTTCCATCTAGGGTACGACAACCAAAATAACCACTGGCAATTTGCCAAACAATATCTCCACCATTTTCGAGATGATAAGGGCTTAAGCTACCTTCACCAGTATCGTGATAAAACCCACCTAATTGCGCTCCTTTATTGAGTGCTCGAATTGCATTGGCACTTAAACTACCAAAGCTCATGGCAGAGATATTCATAATGGATGCACTATAGGGTTGAAGGCATTGTGCATTACCCACCTGAATGCGGAAGCTCTTTGGATCAGCTGGTGGGCAAGGGCTTATTGAGTGGACAATAAAGCGGTAATTCTCTTGATAGACATCAATAATTGAGCCAAAAGGTTTATCTGCATTTTCGTTTTTAGCACGTTGATAAACTAAGCTTCGTTGCATGCGAGAAAAAGGTAGAGCATCTTGATCCGCTTCAATAAAGTATTGACGAATTTCGGGGCGTATATCTTCAAACAAAAAACGAAAATGTCCCATAATTGGGTAGTTTCTTAAAATAGAATGTTTATTTTGTAAAACATCATAGAGGCCTAATAGGCTTAAAGCGCCTGTAACTACCCATAAACCATTAAGGAGAGTATCGGAAATAAAATAATAGATACTATGAGGGGTATAGACGGTTCGAAACCATGTGATGCTGAGCGCAGTAAAAATACATAAAAACCAGAGAGAATGGCGTGAAAAGAATGTATTGAGAAATTTATGTCGAATGATTTGTGCTGGACTCGCCATATTGGAACAAATTCCTAATGTTTTACTGATACATACCTTGCCAAGAAGCAAGTCAAACTACAAGTATGGAATTGTTAGTTTTGGAGAATAAGGAAGAATACATTCATAAATAGGGCTTAATTTGGAGTTTATTTTTTTGAACTGAGACAAATTAAAATATTCATCGGATGGGAGATTTTTTATTAAGTAATTTTAATTATTATAGGTAAAAGTTAATTTTATATTTATTTAATAATAAAAATTATTTTAATTTAAATTGGTTTGTTTTTGCTATTTAATAATTTTTTGATAATATAAACGAAATGAAATGATATTTTAATAGATATAAATATAACTATATAAATTTCTAAAAATTATTAAGGACTGAAATGAATTGGAAAATATTAGTACTCTCTATTTTTTTAACAATAATTTTTTTCTTAACTTTAATGTTTTATTTAGGCTTCGATCTTGATACTTTCAAGAGGGTCGCCCTAATACAAAGTTTATTAGTTGTTGTAGCCATAATATTTGATTATATGGAAAGGAGAAAGACTCCTATCTTTCCAGGATGTATTGTTTACCCCTTACTTGGTATTTTATTTGTTTTTGGTTTTATGCCTATTTTAGACTTTTTTGCTGAAAGACCCCAAGGCTTTCATAGTTGGGACATTAAAAATATTTTATTGATCAATTCTGATAACACAGACTATCAATTTAGAGAACTAGCTTGGTACGGTAAAGCTTATGTACAGTTACTTTTTGCAATGGTGGGTGGATTTTTTGGTTTGATTTTTCATTTAATTTTTAGAAATAGTTGAGCTAGCAATACATACTTTTAGTAGTGAAGACTTGCCTCTAGCCATTGAAATCTCTAAAAAAATTCTAAAGATGTGATAAAACACTTAGATTTATTATTCATAAAGTATTATTTTCTTATTCATTTAAAATATATAGAATAATCAGGTGCTTGCTTTTTGTTCTTATTTTTTTGACTAAACTTTAAAAAATTATAAAATATAAATGGTGATGGTAAATTTTAACTAATGAAAAATTAAAATTTTTTAGAAAAACTAATAAAAATGTAAATGAAATTATCGAAAATTAATAAAAAGAGTGGGTCTAACCATAAAAATTTTTATAATTGAGAAATCAATCAAAATTTTGATTATTAATTGATATTTGGAATGAAACAAACATTAGTGTTTTTGTTGTTTTTTTGTATTATGCGCAACTAGTAGAGTAAAAAAATAACGCTTTGAAAAAACAGTCAGAAGAACTAGTGATTGTGATGGGGAAGGCTAATTTTTACATCTATTAATTTTATTGTCGTAATGTAAAAAGGTTTTTAACCATGAATAAGTCTCTCATTTGTTTATCAGCAATTGCTATGGGTTTAACGTCTATTAATGTTGCAAATGCAGCTAACGCAACGGGTACACTAACTGTTAAAGCAACGATTACAAACAGTTGTGTTCTCAACACTTCTGCAACAGGTACTACGTCAAATGCAATTTTAGACTTTGGTACGTTAAGTTCGCTTGCAAGCAACGTAGATGCAGATACCACAACAACAGGTGGGACTGCAATTAAAGTGTTATGTAACAACACTGTGCCATGGACTTTGGCTTTTGACGCAGGGAAAAATGCTCAATCGACACAACGTCGTATGATTGGTGGGGCGGCTAGCAACGAATACATTCCTTACAACCTTTTCTCAGATACTAACCGTGCAACAGCAATTGGTATTGCAACAACTGCATATAGCGGTACTGGTACTGGTGCAGCACAAACAGTTAACGTCTATGGTCGTATTCCTGCTGGCTCAACTTTACCAAGTGCAGGTAGCTATGTTGACACTGTGACTGTAACAGTGACTTATTAATTTTTAATAAGTTTTATTGCGTCATCGCTAGCTCTTTTTAAAGGAGCTAGCTCAATCTGAGAAAAGTAGTTCTGGGCAAATCATGAAAAAAAATATCTTTGTTGTGACAAGTTTATTGTTATTTTTGCCTAGTATGCTAAATGCAGCATCAATCCGCCTTTCACCTGTTAGTGTTGAAATATTGAGTGATCAGGCTGCATCTTCCATTAGTTTATATAACCAGTCAAATGAAAGCGCTGATTTGCAGGTGCGTGTATTTGAGTGGAGACAAAATGCTGGGCAAGACCAGTTAATTTCTACGGATGAGATTGTAGTTAGTCCACCATTTTTAAAACTACAACCTAGTGACTCTTATAACTTACGTGTAGTTAGAATTAACCCAGAACCTGTTTCTGGTGAAAAAACTTATCGTATTATTATTGATGAGTTACC
>NZ_AMJN01000058.1:0-1163 GCF_000302435.1 Acinetobacter sp. TG2027
GCAACAACACCAGCACCTACAGTACGACCACCTTCACGGATCGCAAAACGTAGACCTGGGTCCATTGCGATTGGGTGGATTAATTCTACTGACATTTCAACGTTGTCGCCTGGCATAACCATTTCAACGCCGTCTTGTAATTGGATTGCACCAGTTACGTCAGTTGTACGGAAGTAGAACTGTGGACGGTAACCATTTAAGAATGGAGTGTGACGACCACCTTCTTCTTTAGAAAGTACGTATACTTCTGCGTCGAATTTAGTGTGCGGCTTGATTGTACCTGGTTTAGCAAGTACTTGACCACGTTGTACGTCTTCACGCTTAGTACCACGAAGTAAGATACCACAGTTCTCACCTGCACGGCCTTCGTCAAGAAGTTTACGGAACATTTCTACGCCAGTTACAGTTGTTTTAACTGTATCTTTAATACCAACGATCTCTACTTCTTCACCAACTTTAACGATACCAGCTTCTACACGGCCTGTTACTACAGTACCACGACCAGAAATTGAGAATACGTCTTCGATTGGCATTAAGAATGCTTTATCGATAGCACGTTCTGGTTCTGGGATGTAAGAGTCAAGCGCTTCAACAAGAGCAAGAACTGAAGACTCACCATATTGACCAGCATCGCCTTCCAACGCTTTAAGCGCAGAACCACGGATAACTGGAGTGTCATCACCAGGGAAGTCATAAGTAGAAAGAAGTTCACGAACTTCCATTTCTACTAATTCAAGTAATTCTTCATCATCAACAAGGTCACACTTGTTCAAGAATACGATGATGTAAGGTACACCAACCTGACGAGAAAGAAGGATGTGTTCACGAGTTTGTGGCATTGGACCGTCAGTCGCAGCACACACAAGGATCGCGCCGTCCATCTGAGCAGCACCAGTAATCATGTTTTTAACGTAATCGGCGTGGCCCGGGCAGTCAACGTGCGCGTAGTGACGAATTGGAGAATCGTATTCTACGTGTGAAGTATTAATTGTAATACCACGTGCTTTTTCTTCAGGTGCTGAGTCGATTTGTGAGTAATCTTTCGCTTCACCGCCGTAAGTTTTTGCACAAATTGTTGCAATCGCAGCAGTTAAAGTTGTTTTACCATGGTCAACGTGACCGATTGTGCCCACGTTTACGTGTGGCTTATTACGTTCAAACTT
>NZ_AMJN01000059.1:0-4792 GCF_000302435.1 Acinetobacter sp. TG2027
GAAATATTTTAAGAATTTAGAGGGATTTGTTGTCCACGATACTGTCTAGGATCAGGAAATAGAAGAAATATATTGATTATATAGAATTAAAATTTCAATCATTCCCAGAGCGGTAAATATGATGATTGAGACAAACTCCAAGCAAGGCATGGCATTTGCCGCAGCATTTCTATCTTTAGTTTCTGTGCAAATAGGTGCATCAATAGGAAAAGCCCTTTTTCCAATTCTTAGTGCAGAAGGAGTGACCTTAACTCGACTTGCTTTAGCAGCATGTTTCTTATGGATTGTTTATAAACCTTGGAGAGACTGGAGCAGACAGACCAATTGGAAAAATCTAATTATTTATGGGGCCATCCTCACTTTAATGAATACTTTAATTTATAAAGCATTTTCTTATATGTCTGTGGGGATCGCGATTTCCATTGAAGTGTTGGGACCACTTACGGTTGCTATTTTAATGTCTAAAAATAAATTAGATTATTTTTGGGGAGCATTATCTCTTATTGGTTTGCTTCTTTTACCCATGGGTAATTCAAACAATAATTTTAGTTTTATTGGTATGACGTATGCTCTAGTGGCGGCAGTAGGTTGGGGGCTATATATTATTTACGGCTCTAAAGTTGCAAAAGGTGGTGGAAGTTCTGTTGCGACTGGAATGTTCTTGGCAGCTTTGTTTGCAACGCCTTTAGGGGCATCTCACATTGTCCATATTTTTGATAGTTATAAGATTCTTTTTACATGTTTACTCATGGCGATGCTAGCGAGTGCGATTCCTTTCATATTAGATATGATTGCGATGAAAAAACTGCATCCACGCGTTTTTGGAATTTTATTGAGTGCATCACCAGCGGTGAGTGCTTTGGCTGGATGGCTGATTTTAGGTGAACGATTAAACAGTTTTCAGATCTTTGGAATAACAATTATTATGGCGTCGTGTGCGGGATGTTCTTATTTCTCCTATAAACGTAATACAGCATAAGACCATTCATTTATGATGACTTTGGTCTAAAAGCTAGATGAGTCATTTGAGGGGAGAGAAATAATAAATAGAGCCCCCTTAGAAAGGCAGTTTGTGTACAAAAGAATATAAAAACAGCAAGTAATACTTACTCAAGTATCATTTTAATCTGATTGATATTTATACAATATAGTTAATGGATCACAAGGATATGAACTCATGAAATTTCTAAAATTTTTAACTTTTAGCTCCATTCTTACTTTATCCGCACATAGTTATGCGACAGTCGGTGGTGGACAAAAAATTGAAGTATTGGGCTATCAGCAAAAAGAGAAGAAACTTTATGTATTACGACATTACGAAGATGGTCGAGGGCGTCTACCACAACTCTATTATTATCTATTAAATAGTAAATCGCCTGATAAACTGATTGAAGTTAAATCTCTCTATATCAATCCAAAAACACATAAGATTGATTATGATCAAGATAGTAGAGTATTTGATAAAGCTCTAAATAAAATTAAAAAGAATTTAACCCCATTAGTCGTAAGTAATAGTAAGACCGTAAAAATTCAAACATTAAAAACTCATCAGAAGCAAGTATCGTCTTGGTTTGATCCTTCAGGAAAGATCACGCAATATAAAACAGAATATGTTGTAAAATCGCCGTCCTTACAAAGTAAGAACCATGTTGCGGTTCATTACACCAAAGCAATAAAAATTTCCCAAAATTATAGCGTGCCTAAACACAATAAGAGGTTGGTTGTCGTTAAATATCTGGGGGTTCCAGAAGAAACTGGTTACGATATTGAAGACCCTGTTTTACTACTTCCTGTGAAAAAATAAGTTTAAGAGCAAATTATTTTCTGGGTTCAATGCGGCAGCAGTAGGGCATCACTATCTAGATGTTTACAACAATATTGCCGGCATTGGTCATTGTCATTTTGCGGTCATTGAAGCGCTAAATAAGCATAAGGAAATGTTCATTTGTTAGTTAGATTGATTCATTCAAGGTCGAGTTGGTCGTCATCTTTGGTGACTTTAATTTTTAACTTCTTATATTTTCGTTTATTGGGATCAATTGCAGAATTTATAACTTCATCTGAAAAAGCTGAACATAACATCAATTTTGCATATGTTCGGTAACCTATCAAAATTCTTCGTAGTGGATAGTCTGTTCTTGTAGAGTAATAGTCGATTCTGGAGTTCAGTTCTTGTAGCAGAGTCTGCTGTGACATTAGAAAAATTTCTGTAAGAGGTGTATGCAGCATATAGTGATTTATCTACGGTAAGAAGAATTATTTTGAAAATGTTATAAATTTTAGATAAATCAATATTCATATTACATATCAAATTATTTTAGATATGCAAAATATATATTTATTCTCTTTAAATTTAAGGAGATATGCTGAAATTATGATTTTTTTATGACGCTGTAAATATAATATTAACAACTCTTTTTAAAGCCACAGTGCACTATGTGTTATAGTCAATTTCGATTAATTATTGGCATTAAAATGGATATCTGTATTGGCGGTATACTTGATGGGAAAAAAAGAAAAGACGATCAAAATCATTTCAGAGTAGATAGTCATTATTCTGATCATGGCTCTGAATATAATAAAGAGCATTTTCATCTACATGGGCAGCTTCATACATTTTGGATAAGTGAAGAGATTGATTTTTGCGATGCACAAAGAAGAGTTGAATTAATATTAAATAAAAGATTGGAACTTGTTTAAGTTAAAATAAATATATGTAGTAGTGTATTTTTAGATTCAATTTAGAAAATTTTGAATAAAATGTTATTAATTAATATAATGTTAAACAAAAGCTCTATTTAATATAGAGCTTTTGAGCTATCAATTATTTTATTCCTTTTTTTCTTCATTATTATTTTCTGTAGGATTATTTTCTTCTTCAGGCGATTGTACAGGTTTTTCAGTTTTATCCTCATCAGGTTGCGCATTAGAATCATTTTGGTTTTGTGTGGTTTTTTTTGAAAATTCTTTGAAATCAGACATTTTAAACTTCTTAATAATAGTAAGGAAGTTTTATGGTAGGCCTTTAATTCCCTTACATTGCAGTAATTGTAGGAACTCTATGTAGAGATATGTGCCTAAAAGTGTTTAATTCTCGACATAATGTTTCTTTGAACCAAATAGGCTGTTGATATATAAGTAGAAGGGTATTTTAACTAAATACAAGAGTTAACATATAACGGAATATCTATTGTTTTTTAAAGTTTTTTAATAATTATGTCTTACTTAAATATATTATTTAACACGCTTAATTGAAAATAATATTTTATTAAATTAATTGGGCAGGTATATAAATATATTTATACAACATAAAAATACAGTTTTACATGCATACTCAGTCAAATTAACAAAAAAATGAGGGAAATATGGATGCTGAAATGAAAAAATATTTTGATGTGGCTGAAAGTGTTTACAATAATATTCACTTTAAAAATCAGTCATCTAAGGATTTAATTGACTGTCTAAATAGACTGTTAATTGAAATTAAAAAAGAAGCAGCTATAAACAATTTACAATTAAAATATCCTATTATTGATTTTGAAAGTTGTTTAAATAGGCCAATGAAAGAGCGTATTGTTAAAATTGATTTAAGTCTTCTCCCTAATTTTGATAATGAACATGAATTTATTCTTTGGTTGGCGGGTTTTGTGAAAAGTATTTCTGTATCTAGGAGTTATTATTTTTAAATAACGGTACGAAAATAAATATTTTTTAAATGTGTTGTATAAATATTTATTTGGCGTATACTCAATTTAACTAGAAAAAAAGACTTATTAGTAAATCCTCTTTTAGTATCGTAGTTTTATTCATAATCCTTCGTTTTTTTAAGATCTTAAACTCAATTCGTTATTATTTTTTCAAAGTTTAATGAGTCATGAAATGTGGCTTTATATTATTAAAAATCAAAGGATATATTATGTCTAATACAGCAATCGGTACAGTGAAATGGTTTAATGAAACTAAAGGTTTTGGTTTTATTCAACAAGATACAGGCCCAGACGTTTTTGCACATTTTAAAGAAATCAGTAGCTCTGGGTTTAAAACCTTATATGAAGGTCAACGTGTTAGTTTTAATATAGCTCAAGGACAAAAAGGTCTTACAGCTACTAATATTATTGCCCAATAATATTTTAAAAATAAAAAAAGCATCTTAGGTGCTTTTTTTATTTGATATATCAATAGGATATAATTTGGTACATTTTTCTGATATTTAAAGTAAAAAAAGAGATCATAATAATTATATTAATAATAAAAAGAACAAATGAGATGGAACTTAGAGCCGTAAAATTACATAAAATGTTTAGAGATTTTCATGAAGAAAAGGAACATGGCTATGTAGGGGAATATGATGAAAAACATAACCTTGTAGCAATATATAATACGTTTAAAGAAAAAATGCAGAAAATAGAAGGAACTTATCAATGGGTTTTACCTTCATCGGGTGAGGTATTTTTTGTTGAGGAAGATCCGCTATATAGTCGTTAGTGAATTCCAACCTCTACTTTAAGTAACTAAAACACCTCTTTATAAACCCCAATTTAACAATAACTTATTTATTATTTAGCCTTACTTTTTTAATGATCTATTTTAAAACAAATGTCATTTTGTGTGCTTGACTGCAATAAATGTGAAGCTTATCCTTTGCCTGCTGGCCACATTGCCAGTCGGTTTTAGCAGACCGAGATGAAAGATCGCATCAGAGTTATTCCGTCTGAGGGATACTCTTATGTGTAAACTCCTCGTTCCCTCCCGTAGCGGTAGGATGATCTGACCCCATAAAGTTGGACAGTTA
>NZ_AMJN01000060.1:0-262 GCF_000302435.1 Acinetobacter sp. TG2027
TCTATAATGCACATCCATCGGCGGTGATGCAGATAGAAACTTGTTGAAAAACAGTTACTTGGAATTGAGTTGATTGCTTTAAGTGATGAATTTGATGGTAAGTTGGTTTTGAGGATGAGTTTTAAAAATATCGAAATTACCTGTTGACTTTTAAGAGATTAAGAGTAATATAGCCGACCTAGCTTGCTGGTGACGAACCAGGAAGAAGATCATTAAGAGAATTGAAGAACAACTTGTGTGGATTTTTACTGATTGATTAATC
>NZ_AMJN01000061.1:0-68028 GCF_000302435.1 Acinetobacter sp. TG2027
GATTAAAAGATCATTTATAAAAAATGGAACTTACACAAAATAATTTACAGGCTCATAATGACGGCACTTTTTGTGCTGTATCCCTTTATTGTGGGCTGGAGTTTGAGTCACGGCCAATTTGTCTGGGTGAGTGCTTTACTCATCGGGTTGGGTGTGATCAGACTTTTTAGCAAAGGCAACTCGTTATTATGGCCATTAACGGGTTTTGCCATCGTTTGCGGTAGCCTGAGTTTATTGTCACATGACCATGCTTGGCTAAAGCTATATCCAGTGGGTATGAGTTTAGGTGCATTAATTATTTTTGCGCTGACGCTCATTAAGCCGCCGTCTATGATTGAGCGCTTTGCCCGACTCGTTGAACCTGATTTACCTGCTTCCGGTGTACAGTGGACCAGACAGGTCACCAAAGTTTGGTGTGTTTTCTTTTTTTGTAATGCATTGATTGCTTTAAGCACTGTGCTTTTTACCTCAACTCAGGTTTGGGTCATTTATAATGGCTTTATTTCTTATGTGCTGATGGGCATTTTGTTCCTTGGTGAATTTATTTTGCGTAAGCGACATCAGCGTTTACATTCTTCAAATCATTAATTAAAAACTATGTATTGCCATTTTCAGAAATTCATCGATTCAGCTCAGCCACTTTGTATAGACGGTACTCTAAACTCGACCAGTTTTAATCAATTTTGGCAAGATGTGGCATTACAAGCTGCTGCAATTGCTCAAATGGAAAATCTAACTTGGGCTTTATGGGAAGCGGATAGTTATGAATTTCTGGTTTTATTCTTTGCTGCTTTGTTAGCGAAAAAGCAAATACTTTTGCCACCCAATCGAGTGCGTGAATTAGAACAGGATTTTTCAGCACAGCAGATCTATTTTTTAAAGCGTCAAGAAATTGGAGAGGTTGTTCCTTTATCTTTAATGTTAGACGATACTTTTTTAGAGCAGGCTCAACTCTATTTTTATACTTCGGGTTCAACTGGGGAACCTAAAAAAATTCCACGAACACTTAGACAATTACTTAACGAAGTCCAAGGGTTGAGTCAGAGTTTTAGCTTTGATGAACATGCAACTGCGATTGCAACAGTTAGTCATCAACATATTTATGGATTACTGTTTAAATTACTACTACCACTTGCTACAGGTCGAAGTTTTTATAATCCTCAAATGGCATTCCCTGAAGATGTGGTACAAGCCCAAAAACAATTAGAAACAATAGGGTTAAGTAATTATTTGATCTCAAGTCCTGCTTTATTAAAACGCTGGACAACCGATGTTGTTTTACAACACTGCCAGATGGTCTTTAGTTCCGGGGGCAAGCTAGAAAGTGGTGTTCGTCCTTTACTAAATCGTCCGATTATTGAAGTTTTGGGAAGTTCGGAAACTGGTGGTATTGCCCATCGTGCTAAAGATGAAGATGCTTGGACTGCATTTAGTAATGTGGCTATTCGTATTGAAGAGCAACAGCTTATGGTCAAGAGTAATCATGCCTTTGAGAATAGCTGGATTACCACAGGTGATGGTGCGGTATGGACAGATACAACATGTCAGATCTTTAAGCTGATGGGACGTACAGATCGAATTGTAAAACTTGAAGAAAAACGTTTAAGTCTAGATGCGATCGAGCAAAGCATCCAAGCTTTAGATGTCGTAAAGCAATGCCATGTATTGGTATTTGAACATGAGCAACGCCAAATGTTGGGTTGTATTGTCGTTCTAACAGAACAAGCTCGTGAACAGTTACAGCAACAGGGTAAATCAGCTTTTGTTAACCATTTAAAACAACAATTAAAAGACAGCTTAGAAACGATCGCAATTCCACGTCAGTGGCGTTTCCTCAGTCAGTTACCACAAAATACTCAGTCTAAACTCAATAAAAACTATTTGAAAACTCTATTTAAGCCTATGTTGCAACCCGTGGTGCTGTCACAGTCTCAAAATTCAGATGATCACATTTGGGAATTAGAATTTCCACCTGAGTTGGCTTGTTTTAAAGGGCATTTCCCAACACAACCCATTTATCCTGGGGTTGGGCAAATAGGCTTTTTACAACACTTTGCTAAATCAATTTGGTCTGATTTGAGCTGGTGTCAGGGATATGAGCAGTTAAAATTCCAAAACCTGATTCGCCCTTATGCTGTAGTACAACTCAAGTTTTCTCGAAAAGAGCATAAAGTGAGTTTTGAACTACGTGATTCAGAACAAATTCTGGCTTCAGGGCGATTATTATTTGCTTTGCAAACGGAAGTAGAGGGTTAAAAATGCAGACCAATTACGGCTTTGTTGTTCCGGTTTATAACCATCCACATTATTTAGCAGATTTAATTTCTTATCTGAACAGTTTTGATCTACCGATTGTTCTGGTCAATGATGGCAGTGATGCTTCATGTAGCCAAATTTTAAAAGTGTTGGCAGAGCAATATTCCCAAATTCATCTTATTGAGCATGAGGTGAATAAGGGTAAAGGTCAGGCAGTCATGACGGGATTACGTGCGGCCTATGAGCTTGGTTTAAGCCATGCATTACAACTCGATTCGGATGGTCAACATTGCTGGGATGACATTCCAAAATTTATTGAGCAGTCTCGGCAGCATCCCGATTCAATGGTAATTGGTCAGCCATACTTTGATGCCTCTATTCCTAAAAAGCGCTTATATGGCCGTTACATTACTCATTTTTGGGTCTGGTTAAATAGTTTATCTTTTGAAATTAAAGATAGCATGTGCGGGTTTCGCGTATATCCGCTCGAGAGCACGATAAAGGTGTTGAATAGTGCTAAATTTCAGCCGCGTATGGGTTTTGATAGTGAAATTTTAGTACGTTTAAAATGGGAAAATACCCCTTTTATTAATGTACCAACACCTGTGGTTTATCCAGAGCAGGGTATTTCTCATTTTCATGCTTGGCGAGATAACTTAGGGCTAAGCAAAGCGCATGCAACCTTGTTTATGGGCATGCTGATTCGCTTACCGAAGCTATTAAAACAAAAGCTGCAAGGTTGATTATGACAGATTCAGCTTCACCAAAATGGAATGACATTAAAGAGCGAGGCGGGATGTTGCCCCTCATGCTGATGTTATGGTTTTACCGTTTTGGTGGACGTTGGTTATGCAAGTTTGTGATGTACTTCGTCATCATGTGGTACTGGTTATTTGCTGTCACAGCAAGGCAGGCCTCCTTACTTTATTTACAAAAACTGCATCATTTTGCTGGATCGCAGTCTCCCTTTAGCCACCAACCAAATTGGACAAATAGCTATGCGCATTTCATGCAATTTGGCGAATGTATTTTAGATAAGATTGAGGGTTGGCTAGGTAATATTCCCGAACAGGAACTGCAAGTTTTTGGACATGAAAACTTCTCACAGCATTATCAAAAAGGTGCTCTGATTATTGTCTCTCACTTTGGCAATATTGAATTGCTTCGAGCCATTAAGTCAGAGCATCCGCAGAAAATTAATGTGCTGGTTTACCAAAAGCACGCGATAAAATTTAATGAGTTTTTGAAAAAAATAAATGATAAGGCAGATGTGTGTCTTTTATCAGTTGATGAGCTGGGTATTGAAACTGCCATGCTGCTGCAAGACAAAATGCAGCAAGGTGAGTGGGTAATTTTGGCGGTAGACCGAGTACCTGTGCAGTCAGATCGTGTACAGCATGTTGATTTTTTAGGAGAGTCAGCAGCTTTCCCACAAGGTGCATGGATTTTAGCAAATTTACTTAAAGTGCCTGTTATTGCTGTGTTTTGCTATCGGGTGCAGCAGCATTTTCAAGTGCATATTCATTCAATTGCCGAGCAGATAAATTTACCTCGCGCTAACCGTATTGAAAGTATGCAAACCATCACTAAGACATACGTTGCCGTACTAGAACAGCATTGTCTGCGTGCCCCTTATCAATGGTTTAATTTTTATAATTTTTGGACGAAATAACATGCGTGTGCTAACCGTAGGTGAACAGCCACTGAGTATTGAAGATGTCGTTTCTGTAGCCAGAGGCGAATGTCAGGTTGCTTTACCAGAAACGTCTGAGTGGCGTGAACTAATTCAGAAAGGCGCTGATTTTCTCGATCAACTCCTTGAAGAAGAAGGGGTTATCTACGGTGTGACTACGGGTTATGGTGACTCATGTTTGGTTGAAGTGCCATTAAATCAGGTCAATGAACTACCGCTGCATCTTTCACGTTTTCATGGTTGTGGTTTAGGTGAAAATTTAGATGTCATCACTGCACGTGCAGTAGTTGTGACACGTTTATGTTCGTTAGCTCGTGGTTATTCTGGTGTGTCGATAGCATTACTTGAGCGCTTGGTTTGGTTGCTGAACGAAAATGTAATTCCAGTCATTCCCTCTGAAGGTTCAGTCGGGGCAAGCGGGGATTTAACGCCTTTGTCTTACATTGCGGGAACTTTAGTCGGTGAGCGTGATGTGTATGTTGATGGGAATATTGTTCCAGTTGCTCAGGTGTATGCTGAAAAAGGCTTGCAGCCTTTAACGCTCAGACCAAAAGAAGGTTTGGCGCTCATGAACGGCACAGCGGTGATGACGGCAATTGCTTGTCTAAACTATAAAAAAGCAGAGCAAATTGCACTTGCAAGTACTTTAATTACTGCTCTAAATGTATTGGCTTTGGAAGGTAACCCTAGTCATTTTGATGAAGTCCTGTTTGCACAGAAGCCCCATCCGGGACAGCAACACATTGCCAAGCAATTACGTGACTGGCTGAATAGTGAAGTACAAACAGCACATCAAAGCCCACGTTTGCAAGACCGTTATTCGCTTCGTTGTGCACCGCATATTATTGGTGTGTTTGAAGACTCAAAAGTATGGTTACGTCAGTTCATTGAAAATGAGTTGAACTCAAGTAATGACAATCCATTGATTGATCCTGTAGGGATGCGTGTATTGCATGGCGGTCATTTTTACGGTGGACATATTGCACAGGCAATGGATAGCTTAAAAATTATGATTGCCAATATTGCTGATTTGATGGACAGACAAATTGCACAGTTGGTTGACCACAAAATGAATCATGGTTTGCCACGTAATTTAACAGGTGCGACAGCTGAACGTTTACCACTGAATCATGGTTTTAAAGCGGTACAAATTGGGGTGTCGGCGTGGACGGCTGAAGCCTTGAAAAATACTTTGGCAGCTTCAATTTTTTCACGTTCAACCGAATGTCATAACCAAGACAAAGTCAGCATGGGAACCATTGCTGCTCGTGATGCTAGCCGCGTGATTACCCTGACACAGCAAGTCATTGCAGCGCTGTGCTGTGCAAGTGTGCAGGCAATTCATCTGAAAGGCCTCACCACACAGTTAAGTCCAACATTGCAGGCATTTATGCAATGGACCTTACAAAGCTTTGCATTTGTCGAAGAAGACCGACCATTACAAACTGAATTACAACAGATTGTTGATCGTTTAGACCAATTTGAATTGTTTAATCAACCTGAATTTATGGGATAAGGTGAGCCAATGCATGCAGATGTAATCATTGAAATTCCATTTCATGATGTCGATACCATGAATGTGGTTTGGCATGGACACTATTTAAAATATTTTGAGATTGCGCGCTGTAAATTGCTCGATCAATTTCATTACAACTATATGCAGATGAAAGAATCGGGCTATGCATGGCCTGTGATTGAAAGCCATGTTCGCTATGCATACGGTATTGAGTTTGAACAAAAGATTCGGGTTCGGGCCATTTTAAAAGAATGGGAAAACCGTTTGAAAATCGATTATTTGATTTTTGATGCTGAGTCTGGGAAACGTTTAACTAAAGGTTATACCACACAGGTTGCGGTGAATATTGAAGCACGTGAAATGTGTTTCCAGTCGCCTCAAGTTTTGTTTGATCGTTTAAATGCATGGTCTGAGTTTCAACCGAAGAGGAATGCGTGATGTCTAAATTCATCAAAACTTTAGGTTTAGGTGCTGCTGTTTGGATGAGCAGTTTAAGTGCGGTCTATGCAGCGCCAACACAGATCACTCAAATTTTTCAGCAATTGTCACAGTCTCCTACGGTTCGTGCTGATTTCGAACAGCAAAAAAAATTGCCATCGTTAAATAAAACTTTTGTATCGAACGGCTCTTTATTGTTCTCAAAATCTTATGGTGTAGCATGGCAAATCAAACGACCTGTGCAAGCAGATTTGATCGTTACCCCAACCAAATTGGTACAGAAAACTCAGCGTACATTTAGCCAAATACAAGTTGATCAATCGCCATATAGTTCGGTCGCGACTTTATTCTTACAGCTCATGTCTGGTAATGAACAGGCTTTGGCAAAGAATTTTAATGTAGTAAGTGCGAATTATAGTCCAGCGGGTTGGAGCATGAGCTTAACTCCGAAAAGTAGCTTGTTTAAAAAGTTATTTGTGCGTGTTGATGCTCAAGGACAACAGTATGTTAATCAAATCGTGATTACCGAGAAAGCGAATAATTTAACGACCATTCGCTTTAGTCATCAGACTTCTCAACCGACGAATCTAACGGCTGCTGAGCATGCGATTTTCCAACTGGCAAAATAAGTTCACCGCGCTTTGGTTAATTGCTCTGCTACTGATTGCGGTGGGGCTTGGCGTGACGTGGCTGAATAAAGATATTCATATTCAGACCAATATTTTTGCGTTATTGCCTAAAGTTCAGCAAGACCCAGAACTTGCACGTACTCAGCAATACATGAATGAGCAACTCAACAATAAAGTATTTGTGGTGGTAGATGCCAAAGATGAGACTGCAATACAACAAGCGACTCATTTCTTAACAGCGCAGGCCAAGCAAAGCCAGTTGTGGCAACCGCTGAAGCCACAACTTGATTTTGATCAATTTGCAAAACAGTTGTATCAACATCGAGCAGGATTGTTGAGTACTCAAGATCAAGCCTTATTGCAAAAAAAGGACTATGCTGCGCTGACTGAACAAAGTCTGATGCAGATGATGAGTCCAGGCATGCCTGTCACTGCTGAATCACTTAAGCAAGACCCGCTATTATTGTTCCCTCGTTATGCCATGCAGTTGGCAACCCCGTCGCAACAAGATATTGAAATGGAGCAGGGCTTTGCCACGATTCATCATGAACAAGGTATCTCTCGGCTTTTCGTATTACAGTTGACGCAAAGTCCATACAATATTGATTATCAAGAACAGACCTCTACTTGGATTGAGCAAACTAAGCAAAAGCTAGCTGCAATGGGATTAAAATCTCATTGGACTGGAACTATTTTATTTTCAAATTTTGGTACGCAATCGGCTAAACAGGAAATCTCAACTATTGGTGTTGGCTCGACACTAGGCTTAATTTTTCTGGTTTGGTTCGGCTTTCGCTCACTGAGACCTTTGGCAACCGAGTTTATTGCAGTTTCGACTGGAAGCTTTGTGGCATTTGCCGTGACCCACTGGATGTTTGGTGGAATTCACCTGATGACATTAGTGTTTGGTGCGAGTCTGATTGGTGTCTGTGTCGATTTTTCATTTTATTTTATGGCGATGCAATCGCAGCATAGAACGCTTGGTGGTTTTCAAATTTTAAAACCGCTATTACCAAGTTTGTTTATGGGTTTAATGACCACATTAGTTGCATACATATTTTTGAGTTTTACCCCATTTCCAGGATTTAAGCAGATTGCGGTCTTTTCAATTGTAGGATTAACTGCGGCGTGGATCAGTAGTGTACTGCTATTACCAAGATTACCTGCGCTCAATGCTCAGCCAGCAATAAAAGCTTTATCGTGGATTGGACAAGCACGCTTATGGTTTCAACAGCGTGCCAAAGTTCGTTATAGCTTGATTGCAGTCATTTTAGCAGTAGGTACTTCGAGTCTTTTCTATCTTAAAAGTAACGATGATATTCGTAATTTACAAGGTATGGACACGAGTTTGAAGCAGCAGGACCAAGCGGTTCGTGAGCAATTTGGTCAGCAACAAAGTAGTGATTATTTTGTGGTGCGTGCAGCATCTGCAAATGAAATGCAGCAACAAGAGCAGCAACTGATAGGGCAATTACAACAGTTGCAAACAAACGGAAAAATCAGTGCATTTCAAGCTTTAGGTCAATGGATTCCACCATTGGCAGAGCAGCAAAATAATCTACAACTATTAAGAAATATTCCAAAAGCGACTTTGCAGCAATATGCACAAAGTATGGGCCTAAATATCACTGATGTTTTACAGTGGCAACAGCAACTAGCGGCACAACCGTTATTAGATTTTTCAGTATTTAAAGATCACCCTTTAGCTTTTTTACAATCTCAAGCCAATGAGCGATTAGTTATGGTGACAGGGGTGAAACAACCTGACGCATTAAAGCAACTACAGAATGAGCATATACATTTCCAGCAACCGATTATCGAAATGTCGCAAATGTTTGCTGAACATCGAGTGCAGGCCCAACATCTTCTGATTTATGCCTTAATTGGTCTGGCAGTTGGTTTAGCACTTATTTATGGACTAAGTTCGATTGTGCCTTTGGTTTTGCCAGTCAGTTTGGCTTTAATAAGCACTTTTGCTGTTCAGGCATGGTTAGGTGTCGAGATTAACCTATTTAGTATTATGGCAACTTTTCTGATTATCGGAATTGGAGTTGACTATGCAATATTCTATCGACATGGACATGATCATCCACAAGTAGTTGGAATGGCATTATTTTTATGTATGATGTCGACCTTACTCGGCTTTGGATTACTTTCATTTAGCCATACTTACGCAATTCATTGTTTTGGTTTAACGGTTTTATTCGGGGTTATTTTCTCGTTTATTTATGCGACTTTATTAACCCCTGCAGATGAAAAACATATCGTGAATTTACAAGACCATTCATAATTTGAATAAATTAAAAAGGAAGTTGTGCTATGAGCACTATAGAAAAAATTGATGTCGTGATTATTGGGGCTGGGCCATCAGGTAGTTCTGCTGCTGCACTTCTTCAAAAAAAGGGCTATACCGTTACGGTCATTGAAAAACAGCATTTCCCTCGTTTTTCGATTGGTGAATCATTGCTACCACAATCTATGGCATTTTTAGAAGAGGCTGGTTTATTAGAAACGGTCCGTGAGCATGTTGAACAATATGCTTTTCAATTTAAAAATGGTGCGGCTTTTTTACGTGGCAAACAGTATAGCTTTTATGACTTTACAGAAAAATTTACGGATGGTCCGGGCACAACTTGGCAAGTTCGCCGTGCTGATTTTGACAACTTACTAGCAAAACAGGCTCAAGCTTATGGTGCTGATATACGCTTTGGGCATGAAGTTTTAGATGTTGATGTTGCATATGAACAGCCTGTACTAACTGTATTAGATGAAGAACAACAGCGTTATCAGATTCAAACTAAATTTTTGTTAGATGCGAGTGGCTTTGGGCGAATTTTGCCAAAGTTATTAGATCTAGAAAGTCCATCAAATTTTCCGGTACGACGTGCGTTGTTTACCCATATTGAAGACGGAATTACGGATGATCCAGAATTTGACCGTAATAAAATTTTAATTACTGTCCATGAAAAAGATCATCGTGCATGGTATTGGCTGATTCCATTTGCAGATGGACGAGCTTCTTTCGGTGTCGTTGCAGAACAAGATTTTTTTGACAAATACACTGTCGAAAATGCTGAAGATAATGAGCCTGAGGCAATGTTTAAGCGTATTTTGGCCGATGAACCAAGCTTGTCACATGTCTTGCGCCGTGCAAAGTTTGATACGCCAGTGCGGACCTTGGTGGGCTACTCAGCGAATGTAAAACACTTGGCAGACCGCAACTATGCGCTATTAGGTAATGCGGGTGAGTTTCTTGATCCAGTCTTTTCATCAGGTGTGACGATTGCTCTTAAATCTTCAAGTTTGGCGGTTCCTTTGGTTGAACGAGTTTTGCAAGGTCAGCAAGTCGACTGGTTAGAAGAATATGAAAAACCATTACGCTGTGGTATTCAGGTGTTTCGTGCCTATGTTGAATCATGGTACGAAGGTGAGTTCCAAGATGTGGTGTTTTCGCAAAATCAGAATGAAGGCATTCGCCGTATGATTTCTTCATTATTGGCTGGTTATGCGTGGGATGAAAAAAATCCAATCCATAAAAATGCCAAACGTAGACTCAGCACTTTAGCAGAATATTGTCGTGAAGGCTTGGCGCAAGAACAGGTACTTGAGGGATAACCATGCAACGCAAATGGGCAACGATATTACTCAGTAGCTTGATATTTTTAAATGGTTGTCAGGTTATGCCACATGCCAAAGGATTGCAAAGTCCACTATGGCAGGCTCAGACTTATCAAAGACAAGATCAGGTTGAGGTCCAGTGGAAGCAGCAAAGTTTTAGCTTCTTGCTATATCAACAGCAAAAGGGTGCTGTACTAGATATGGTTGCTTTGAGCCTGACAGGTCAGCAATTATTTAAGTTACAGTTTGATGGGCATCGGGTTCATGTTGAACAACGTATTGATCAAATGCGTTTATTGCCTTTTGAGTTTGTGGTACGTGATCTTTTGTTTGCGACATATCCTCAATTTTCACAGTTAGGGCAGCAAGCCGTAGAGATGAAACAACAAGCTGGCATGCAGGTTATTTATATCGAAAAGCAGCCTGTGTTACAGCTTAAACAGGGACAAGGAAGCATTGAATTGATTAATGAACAAGTCCCTTATACCATGACGCTGAGTTCGATTGAGAACACCTTGCAGACAGAAGAAAGCCCTACGCCATGAAACATTTACCTTCAGCAAATGCAGCTCCAATGGCAGTAGGCATACAATTTAGTGTTGGTTTATCTGCATTAGGCAGCGAACTTAATCAAATTAAACAGGCATTACAACAGCCGCAGCAAACCTTGAATTTGCGAGATGATTTAATCGCTGATCGTGATGTTTGGGTGGGACAATATACGCATCCATTATGTTCGAGCGTACCTGATACTTTACAGTCTGTAGATTCACGTAATCTACGCTTTGCATTAACCGCATTATCTGAAATTGAAACAGAGTTAAAAGCCTATACGGCATCCTTTGAAAATAAACGTTTGGCGATTGTGGTGGGCACATCGACTTCTGGTATTGCAGATAATGAACTCTTACTTAAGCAATATTTTCAAGGGCAAACAGATCTATCGATATCACACTATCCCCAAGAAATGAGCTGTTTAGCGAAAGCATTACAGCAGTACTTAGGATGGGAAGGGCCAGCATATACGATTTCAACAGCTTGTTCTTCAAGCGCTAAAGCATTAGCCGCAGGGCAGAGATTACTTCACGCAGATTTAGCCGATGTTGTGTTAGTCGGTGGCGTCGATACCTTGTGTAAGTTGACTCTAAATGGGTTTAATAGCCTAGAAAGTTTATCTGAACATATTTGCCAACCCTGCGGTCTAAACCGTGATGGTATTAATATTGGTGAAGCCGCTGCGTTTTTTGTACTAAGTAAAGAACAAGCACCTGTCATGTTAATGGGGGCGGGTGAGTCCATGGATGCATGGCACATTTCAGCCCCGCACCCTGAAGGTAAAGGTGCCGCTTTAGCTATGCAACGTGCATTAGATATGGCACATATTTCCGCTCAAGAGGTGGGTTATATCAATTTGCATGGAACAGCAACTCCACAAAATGATGCAATGGAAATTAAGGCTGTAAGACAAGTTTTTGGTGATTACCAAGTTGCTTTAAGTAGTACAAAACATAAAACGGGACATTGTCTCGGTGCAGCGGGTGCCATAGAAGCTTTTGTTTGTGAACAAGTTTTAAAAGATCAAAGTTGGTTGCCTTTACATCAAAGTGTTGAGATTGATCCAGATTTGGCTGACCAAAACTATGTGCAAAATGCCGAACTAAAACAGCCCATCCGCTATATCATGAGTAATTCTTTCGCTTTTGGGGGAAGTAATATTAGTCTTGTTTTTGGAGTGAAGCCCTAGTGAAACTAGATGCAATTCAATATATTCCTCATGAGCAACCGATGGTATTTATTGACCATTTAACCGAGGTTGCGGAAGGGCGAGCGCAAGCAGAACTCACGATTACGCCAGAGCTGATGTTTTGTGAAGCAGAAGGTTTGCCGACATGGGCAAGCATTGAAATTATGGCCCAAACGATTAGTGCTTATTCAGGCTGGCAAGGTCAGCAGTCAAAACAAGCACCAAAAGTCGGTTTTTTATTGGGAACGCGTAAATTAAATTTACCGATCCCTTATTTCGCCTTAGGTTCACGATTGATCATTCAAATAGAACAACAATATTTTCATGAAGGACTTGGGCAATTTTCCTGTGAAATTCAATATGCTGAGCACTGCATTCAGGCAACCTTAAGTGTATTTGAGCCAACAGAATCACCATTTGAATAACCACAAAGAATTAGGAATACATTGTGACAAGACGAATTTTAGTAACAGGTTCAAGTCGAGGAATTGGGAAAGCGATTGCATTACAACTAGCAAAGGCTGGTTTTGATGTGACCGTACATGCACGTTCGCGTCAGGCAGAGGCTGAGCAAGTCGTACAAGAGATTCAAGCATTAGGACAAAATAGCCATTATCTAATGTTTGATGTAAATGAACGCCAGACGGTTCAACAAATTCTAGAACAAGATGTAGAGCAGCATGGTGGATTCTATGGCGTTGTATTGAATGCAGGTCTTACTCATGATGGTGCTTTTCCTGCGTTAACAGATCAAGATTGGGATGAAGTTATTTCAACCTCATTAGATGGTTTTTATAATGTTTTAAAACCACTCATCATGCCAATGATTCACTTACGCAAAGGTGGCCGTATTGTCACTTTATCTTCTGTGTCTGGAATTATGGGTAATCGTGGACAGGTCAATTACAGCGCTGCAAAAGCAGGTCTGATTGGTGCGACCAAAGCCTTAGCACTCGAATTGGCGAAGCGAAAAATTACTGTGAACTGTGTAGCTCCTGGACTGATCGAAACCGAAATGGTGACAGATGAAGTCAAAGAACATGCGCTTAAAATGATTCCGTTGCAACGCATGGGACAGGTTGATGAAGTGGCGAGCGTAGTGAAATTCTTGTGTTCAGATGAAGCTTCGTATGTAACTCGACAGGTGATCTCTGTGAATGGGGGATTGATCTGATGAAACGTGTTGTTGTGACAGGAATGGCAGGAATTACCTCTTTAGGTGAAACTGCCGATGACATCTTTGCGCGATTTGAAGCTGCTAAAAGCGGTATTCGCTACATGCCGGAGTGGGAGCAATATGTTGACCTTCGGACCAAGCTTGCTGGGCCTGTTGAAACATTTCATGTTCCAAAATATTTTAACCGTAAGGTTACCCGTGGGATGGGACGTGTAGCGCTCATGTCTGTGGTTTGTGCCGAAACTGCTTTACAAAATGCTGGTTTGCTCGGGCATGAAATTTTGTCTAGTGGCGAAGCGGGTGTTGCCTTTGGGTCTTCTGCGGGTAGCGTAGATGCCGTGGGTGAGTTTGCAAGCATGTTGCTTCACCAGAGCATGAGTAAGATTAATGCCACCACTTATATTCGTATGATGGCCCACACCAGTGCGGTGAACATGACTGTATATTTTGGTCTAAAAGGATTAACTTTACCTACCTCAAGCGCATGTACCTCTGGTTCCATGGCAATTGGGCAAGCTTATGAAGCAATCAAATATGGCAAACAACAGGTCATGATTGCGGGTGGTGCAGAGGAACTCAGTGTGGCAGGTGCAGCGGTTTTTGATGTATTGTTCGCGACCAGTGGAATGAATGATCAACCTGAAAAAACACCACGACCATTTGATGCTAAACGAGATGGATTAGTGATTGGTGAAGGGGCAGGGTGTTTAATTCTCGAAGAATATGAACATGCCAAAGCACGAGGTGCTCATATTTATGCAGAAGTGATTGGCTATGGTAGCAATACCGATGGTCAACATGTAACTCGTCCTGAATCAGAAATGATGGGGCGCTGTATGGAGTTAGCGCTTAAAGATGCATCTGTAGAGGCTAAAGACATTGCTTATGTGAATGCGCATGGTACCTCAACTGATCAGGGCGATGTGGCAGAGAGCCAAGCCACTGCAAAAGTTTTAGGCTATAAACCAATCAGCTCTTTAAAGAGTTATTTTGGACATACGCTGGGGGCGTGTGGGGCTATTGAAGCTTGGTTAAGCATCGAAATGATGAATCGTGGCCGTTTTATTCCAACTTTAAATCTAGATGAAATCGACCCGCTATGTGGTGAACTAGATTATATCGTTCAGCAGCCGAGAAATTTGGATGCTGACATTATTATGAGCAATAACTTTGCTTTTGGTGGAATTAATACTTCGCTTATTTTTAAACGTGTTAAACAATAAGGAACACAACAATGTTAAATAAAAAACTTTTATTTATAGCAATGCTAAGTGCGGGTTTTACTGCCACTGTTCAGGCTGGAGATGAAGTACATCAGTTAAATTTTAAAGAAGCTGTAGACCGTGCGGTTGCAGATGGGACTTTGGATGGTTCGGTAAAGTTTTATTTAAAGGGTACAAAGTCTGGTGGTAAAGTTATTCAAAAAGATGCTGTGACGAATAAAAAGACCAATGGTTTTGGTAAGTCGGCAGCAACTTCTTGTGACTGGGTTTTGCGTTCAGCACTAATCCAAATGCAAAACAATGCCAAAGCACAAGGGGCAAACGCCGTGACCAATATTGTGAGCTATTTTAAAGCCAATGAAACAACGAGTACGACAACTTACGATTGCTATAAAGGCACCATGATGGCGGGTGTTGCTTTAAAAGGCGATGTCGTTAAATTCTAATAATTTTTAGTAAGGTCGAGATAATGTCTAAGCGCAAAATTGAAGTCTATACACAGGCATTATCTCAGCTTCTTTTAAAGTCTAAACAAGATTTTCCAGACTTCCGTTCATTTAATCATTATAAAAAACAACAAATACAGAGTGTCAGAAATCGACTGATTGCAGAGAAACTCCAACTCACGTCAATGGAATTGGAGTTTGCCAAGCATGAACATGGTAAACCTTATTTGTTAAATCACACTTTGCATTTTAATCACTCACATAGCCAACAATACTACGCTTTAGCCATGAGCGAACAAGTTAAAGATATTGGGGTAGATGTTGAGGAACTGGATCGAAATGTACGCTTAGATGCTTTAGCAAAACATGCCTTTCATCCCGATGAATATGAAACATGGCTAAGCTTAGAACAAAATAGAGAATATTGGTTCAAAGTCTGGACCACTAAAGAAGCCGTTTTAAAAGCTTCAGGACTAGGCATACGCCTAGATTTAAATACATTAAATACTCAGGCACATCCTACCGATCATGGTGGAATCTGTTCTCACCCACTTAATGGGACATTTGCTTATCAGAATTTTATTGTTGGTAATATGATATTAACTGTTGCATGGCGTTCAGAGTTATCTTGCCGTGGTTTTCAGTTTCCGTCTATTCAGCTTCATTCACTTGATCTTTAAGAATCTAAATAGCACACATAAAAAAACCGCGTAATACGCGGTTTTTTTATTAAAAGGAAAAGCTAAAAAATTAAGCTTGACCTTCAACAGCAGCAGCTTGAGCGCGTTGCATATTCGCTTCAAACTCTGCATCAAAATTGATTGGAGTAAGAAGTAACTGTGGGAAGCTACCTTTAGTTACTAAATCATTTACAGCTTCACGTAAGAACGGGAACAAAATATTTGGGCAGTATGCGCCTAAAATATAAGGTAAACGCTCTTCTTCAATGTTGTCGATCAAGAAAATACCTGATTGAGTTACATCTACAATGAATGCTGTTTCGTTGTCGTTATCGGCTTGTACCACAACTTTTAAAGAAACTTCAAAGTGAGTCGGGTCAATCTTTTCTGCAGCAGAAGAAAGATTGATATTAAGTTCAGGTTGCCATTGTTTTGTGAAAACCTGCGCCCCAGGAACCTCAAAAGAAATATCTTTTGTATAAATACGCTCTAAAGCTAATTGTGGTTGAACTTGTTGTTCTTCGCTCATTGTTTTTTCCTTAATATGGATGCGATGTTAAGCCAATAATTCGTCGAGTTTACCTTCACGCTCTAAAGCATAAAGTTGGTCAAAACCACCGATAAACTGATCGTTAATGAAAATTTGTGGGACAGTACGATGATTTGTGCGTTGCATTAATTCAACACGTACTTCTGGTGCTTCAACAGAAAGATTTACTTCTTTATAAGCAACACCTTTACGCTCAAGTAACTGTTTAGCACGAACACAATACGGGCATACAGAAGTTGAGTAAACAATGACATTTGCAGCCATGATAATTCTCCTTAAGCTTTTGGTTTGCTTTTAACAAGAGGTAAGCCTTGTGCTTTCCAGTTACTAATACCACCATCAAGACGATAGCTATCGTGGTGAGCAACTTTTTGCAAAGCACTTCCAGCAACTTGCCCCAAGTTGCAAATAAATACCAGTGGACGGTCACTTGCTTTTAATTCGTCAGCATGACTTGCGATTTGGCTATACGGAATATTGCGACTGCCACTAATGTGACCTTCGCGGAAATCTTTGCTATCGCGTAAGTCAATCAAAAGAGCATTTTTCGCTTTCACTAAAATACCAAGCGACTGTGGAGAAATTTTACGACCATTACGTTGACCTTCAAAAATGAAGAACAACACGATCAAGACTCCGAGCGTACCAAACAAAATGGGGTGATTCCCCATAAACTCTAACCAGCGTTCCACAAGTCACCTAAAAAAATTAAAAAACAAAATTGACCTAGAGTATAGCGTATATAGATGGTGATCAAAATCACCACTTCAAGGGCAAATAGGGCAGAAAATCAGTTTTTTTGCTGCGCTTCTTGAATCTCATCGATTAAACGCAAAAAGCTATCTAAACGTCTTGGCAAAATTTCACCCGCTTCAACGGCCTGTTTAAGCCCACAATTCTTTTCATGAGTATGTGTGCAATTACGGAATTGGCAAGATCCTAGATGTACGGCAATGTCAGGAAAGCCCATACGAATTTTTTCTAAATCGAGATGCCAAAGCCCAAACTCACGAATTCCCGGAGAATCAATTAAGGCACCATTTTTACCGAAGTTGATTAAGCGCGTAGAGGTTGTCGTATGTTGTCCAAGTGCAGAGTTTTCAGAAATAACATTGGTTTTTTGCTCTGCATCTGGAATGAGCACATTAATTAAAGAGCTTTTCCCTACGCCTGACTGGCCTACAAATGCTACGGTTTCACCATCTAAACGCTCAGATAAAGCAGAGATATCTCCCTTCTTAGACTGACAAATCATCACCTCATAACCCAACGTTTTATATTCTTCTAATAGGGTAAGAATTGGGTCATTTTCAGTGAGTAAATCAGACTTATTGAGGACCAAAAGAGCAGGAATGTTTGCATCTGCACAAGCGACTAAATATCGATCAATTAACGTTGGAGCTGGTTCAGGAAGCGGTGAAAATACAATCACAATCAAACTGATATTCGCGGCCACTGGTTTAACTTTGTGATAGCGGTCAGGGCGGGTAAGTAAAGATGTACGTGGGTGAATGGCTGTAATAATGCCTAAACCCGTATTTGGGTCTGCCTGCCATTTAACACGATCACCCGTTACAAGTAACTCGAGATTAGTTCGAGTATGGCAACGCCAAACGCTATGGAGCTCGATCGGTTTCCAGAATGGTTCTGGTTCTCCTTCGGCAACTTGTGGTTTTTCTGGGTGATGCTCAGGTACAGAGAGAGCTTGTACTTCAAGTTGACGGCCATAATGTTGTACAACGAGTCCATCTAGATCCTGTGAAGTATCGATCTCTTCTTGGCGAGTTTTATGCTGTTTTTCAATACGACGTTGCTGTTGTTCAGTTAAACGACGCTTACGAATTAAAGCCATTCATATCCCAAAAAAACCATTGTTTGAAGACCGCAAAAATAGCATGAAGCGGCTATAGAATTACAGCGCGGAAGCAAGAAATTTGCTACTATTGATGTTTTTACGGCATTTTAGAACGTACATTCATGAGCAGTACTTTAAATACACGATTAATTTGGATTGATCTGGAAATGACCGGATTAGATACCGATAATGACCAAATTATTGAAATCGCAACAATTATTACAGATGATCATTTAAATGTACTTGCCGAAGGTCCAGTTTTGGCTATTCATCAACCTGATCGTATTTTAAATGCAATGGATGAATGGAACACTCGTCAACATGGGCAGTCTGGTCTGATTGAACGAGTTCGTCGTAGTAAGTTAACAGCCCGTGATGCTGAGTTACAAACTTTAGAATTCCTAAAAAAATGGGTGAATCCAAAAGTTTCACCAATGTGCGGTAACTCAATTTGTCAGGATCGCCGTTTCTTACACCGTCTTATGCCTGAACTTGAGCAGTATTTCCACTATCGTAATCTTGATGTATCTACGGTAAAAGAGCTTTCAAAACGCTGGCGCCCTGAAATTATGAGTGGCCTGAAAAAGAATGCATCACATTTGGCAATGGATGATATTCGTGACTCAATTTCAGAGTTGAAATATTACCGTGAATATTTCTTTATTATGAATACTGATGGTAAAGATTGATTACGTTGTAGACGTGATATAAAAGGGAGGCTCATGCCTCCTTTTTTTATTGCATAAAGGACATTGTTACAATAATGCCGATCGCCTGATTTGGCTTTCATATTCATTTTGCTTAAAATGATGTTTTAAATTTTTATTATAAAAAGAGAGCATTTATGCAAAGTAATAACCCGATACTGACGCGTGTTGAAACGGTCAGTGACTATAGTCAACCGATGACTGTGCAAGGTGCGATTCAAAAATCTGTTATGTTGACTGTCATTGCAGCTGCGGTGGGTGTCGCTTTATTTTTCTATGCAGCCTTTACTGCAAATGTTGGTATTGCTTACGCGGCTTCAATTGTAGGTGCAATTGGTGGTTTGGTTTTAGCTTTAGTTACAACCTTTAAACCAACGACTGCGCCAACCTTGGCAATCCCGTATGCCTTATTTGAAGGGGCTTTTTTAGGTGGTATTTCGTTTACTTTCCAGTTGAAATACCCAGGTGTTCCACTTCAGGCTTTATTAGCAACTTTCGTTACGACTTTGGTGATGTTTGGTTTATATAAATTCCAAATTATCCGCGCAACTGAAAAGTTTAAGTCAGTTGTAATCTCTGCATCTTTAGCGATCTTTATTGTATTTATTGTGCAGATGGTCATGCGTTTAGCATTTGGTTCAAGTGTTCCTTATATTTTTGAAAGTAACTGGTTAGGCATTGGTTTTGCTGCATTCGTCGCGGTCATTGCTTCGCTTAACCTGATTTTAGATTTTGATTTAATCGAAACTAATGCAGCATATCGTGCACCAAAATTCATGGAATGGTTGTGTGGTATCGCATTACTTGCAACTTTAGTATGGATGTATATTTCTTTCTTACGCTTACTGGGCTTATTGTCTGACGACTAAGATTGAATTCATCTAGAAGTCGCTCCTCATCAGGAGCGATTTTTTTTCGTGCGATTTTTGAAAAAAGATGCATTATGCAATTTCGAAAACTTCTGAATATTGGCATTATGCTTGAAATTGTTTTGAGTGAGATCGGCATGACACAAGGACTTTTAGCAGGTAAGCGCTTTTTGATTGCAGGCGTTGCTAGTAAATTATCAATTGCTTTTGGTATTGCCCAAGCATTACACCGTGAAGGTGCAGAGCTTGCGTTTACTTATCCAAACGAAAAATTAAAAAAACGTGTGGATGAATTTGCTGAGCAATTCGGTTCTAAGCTTGTGTTTCCATGTGATGTTGCTGTTGATGCTGAAATTGATAATGCATTTGCAGAACTTGCAAAACATTGGGATGGTGTAGACGGTGTTGTACACTCAATTGGCTTTGCACCTGCACATACACTTGACGGTGACTTCACTGACGTGACTGACCGTGAAGGTTTTAAAGTTGCTCATGACATCAGTGCATACAGCTTTGTTGCAATGGCACGTGCTGCAAAACCTCTATTACAAGCTCGTCAAGGTTGTTTATTAACTTTGACTTACCAAGGTTCTGAGCGCGTTATGCCTAACTACAACGTAATGGGTATGGCAAAAGCTTCTTTAGAAGCTGGTGTTCGCTATTTAGCATCAAGCTTAGGTGTTGACGGTATTCGCGTAAATGCGATTTCTGCGGGTCCAATCCGTACTTTAGCTGCTTCTGGTATTAAATCTTTCCGTAAAATGTTAGATGCCAATGAAAAAGTTGCGCCGTTAAAGCGTAATGTAACTATTGAAGAAGTAGGTAACGCAGCGTTATTCCTATGCTCACCTTGGGCTTCGGGTATTACTGGTGAAATTCTATATGTAGATGCTGGTTTCAATACTGTAGGTATGAGCCAATCTATGATGGATGACGAATAAGTTTTAAAATTTATTCAGCTATAAAAAAGCCGTAGTTGAAGGACTACGGCTTTTTTAATTGGTACAAGTTATTGCGGCAGTTCTTTTACAGGGGAACCACCTAAAGCTTGCATGAGGGTGACATACGCGTTGTATTGGCTTTGCTTGGTTTCAACGAGGCTTAAGCGAGCAGTACGTGTGGTTTGTTGTGCATCGAGAAGAGTCTTTAATGCAACAGCACCATAACGGTAGCGGACTTCGGTTAGACGTTCAGTTTTTTCTGCAAGTTCAACATTACGCTCTTGTAACGCTACTTGTTTGTCGAGTTCGGTACGACTCGATAAAGCATTTTCTACGTCAGCAAAAGCCTGATAAAGCGTTTGACGATATTGAATAATCGCTTTTTCATAATCCAGTTTGCTAATCGCGATATCTTTCTTCATATCGTTATATTGCAAAAACGGTAAGCTTAAACTTGCACCAAGCGTGAGAGCAGGGTTACGTAATAACTCCGTTAACGATGTGCTGCTTGAGCCTAGACTGCTGGTTAAGCTAATCGACGGGTAGTAGCTCGCCTTAGTAGCATCTTTAGTTGCTAATGCTTTTCTTAAGCGTAGCTCACTTGCTTGCAAATCAGGGCGGCGCGATAAAATATCGGCAGGTAAACCAGCACCAATTGCAGGTAGAGCAGTGCGTGGTAAACGCTTTGGCTCTTGAATATTTAATTGCTGTAATGGTTCATGCAATAACACTGCAATAGCCGTACGTGTTTCAACCAATTGTTGTTCAATCTGGCTTAAACTCGCTTTCTGGCTTTGTACCGATTGTTCTGCTTGAGTCAGATCTACACCTGAAACAGCACCAGCTTTATATTGAATCTGCACCAAGTCATAAAGCTTTTGAGAGGTTGCTAGACTTTGCTGGGCTGTTGTGTAGCGCTCATTTAAATAACCGAGTTGCCAATAGAGTTTGGCAGTGGTTGCAATTAAACTTTGCCCCGTGGCTTGTAAGTCTTGTTCTGTCGCTAAAGCTTCCCATTTACTTGCTTCGGTTTGGCGAGCAAGCTTGCCAAACAAGTCAAGCTCATAGCTTACGCCAGCGCTCATTGATAGACCTTTAGCACTATCATCTCCCGAATTTAAATCGAAAGAATGTCCTGTAGAAACACTTGAACTGGTTCGTAAGCCTTGTTTGTTAGCTGTTAAGTCAGCTTGTAGACGGGCTTGCTTTAGAGCAATACCTGCAACTGCTAAATCACTATTACGTTCTAATACATTACTTACAAGTTGATTGAGCTGTGCATCGTTAAAGAGTGTCCACCAACGGTCAGAATATTGATTGGCAGACATGGTTTTTGTTTTTGCTGTGTCATACTGAAAACTACCCGGAACTTGTACTGCAGGTGTTTCATAAGGTGTTTTTACTACAGCTGCACATCCGACAAGAGAACCTGTGAGAAGAAGTGCTGTGCTGAGTTTAGTCATAGAGAAAGACATGCAATTTTCCTTATTCTCGAGATAGTGCGGCGACAGGGTCAAGTTTCGCGGCATTCTTGGCTGGTAAGAAACCAAAAACGACCCCAATCAGTGTTGAACAGACAAAGGCTGCAATAATTGAGGTGCTTGAATAAGCCACGCTAAAGTTACCGCCAGCAAATTTATTAATAAGTTGCCCAAGGCCAAGCGACAGTAAGACGCCAAGCACACCACCAATTAAACACACCAAAATTGCTTCAATCAGGAATTGCTGCAAAATATCACTTTGACGCGCACCTACGGCCATACGTACACCAATTTCCTGAGTACGTTCAGTCACCGAAACCAACATAATATTCATTACCCCGATACCACCAACCACCAGTGAAATTACGGCAATTGCTGAAACCAGAAGGGTCATTGTACTGGTTGTTTTCTCAATGGTTTGACGGATACTGTCACTGTTCATGGTGAAAATATCTTGTGCACCATGGCGCTGGGTTAATAAATTCACAATCGCATTTTCTGCGGCAGCAGTTGAATATTTGTCATTAATACGAACCACGATATTGCGAACATGGGTTTGCCCCAGCATACGGCTCATCACGGTTGTATAAGGCATATAGACATTTAAAGTGTCATCTGAGCCCATGCCACTCGTTTGCGGTTCTACAATGCCAATAATACGAGCAGGTACACTACCGAGCAGTACGACTTGACCGATAGGGTTGGTACCGTCACTAAAAAATTGTTTTTGAGTATTGGTATCAATGACCACATCCTGTGAGCGATCACGAACACTACGTTGATCAAAAGTTTGTCCATCTTTAAAGACCAAACCTTTCACATCGAAATAATCGTTACTCACACCATTAATGGTCGCGTTAGCTTCATTTTGTTGATAACGCATGGTTTTGGATGTACTAACGATGGGGCTAACTGCACTGACATACGGTTGAGTCATTAACGCATCGGCATCGGCAGGTACCAAGGTTTTAAAGCTTGCAGTTTTAGAGTTATCACCAAAACCGCGGCCCTGAAATACCGTAATCGTATTTGTTCCCAGACTGCTAATATTGCTTAAAATTTGCTGTTGAGAGCCTTTACCTAGCGCGACAACCGTAACAACCGATGCAATACCAATAATGATCCCAAGCATGGTTAAAAAAGTACGCATGCGGTGGGCATTCATAGACAGTAAAGCCATTTGGAAGGCTTCTGATAAACGGTCTAAAGTAGAACGCCATGCAGAAATACTTTTGCCTTTCTTCTGTTTACCTTGTAAAGCAGGCGCCGCATCAGGATCAGTCTTGATTGGTTCAGCTGCTTGATCTGGAACATTAGGGCGGTCACTAATAATCTCTCCGTCACTAATCTCAATAATACGAGTCGCATTTTTTGCAACTTGCATATCGTGGGTGACTAAAATAATAGTGTGACCTGCGGCATTGAGTTCACGCAAAATACGCATCACCTCAACACCACTATGAGAGTCAAGTGCCCCCGTCGGTTCATCTGCCAGAATAACGTCACCGCCATTCATCAGCGCACGGGCAATAGAAACACGTTGCTGCTGACCACCAGAAAGTTGGCTTGGTCTATTGAGTGTTTTTGTGCCCAACCCTAATTCAGTCAGTAGAGCGGTTGCACGTTGTTTACGCTCAGAAGGCGTAACACCAGCATAAACAGCTGGAACTTCTACGTTACCTTCGGCAGATAAGTCGCCCAGTAAGTGATAGCGCTGGAAAATAAAACCAAAATATTCACGGCGTAGTCGAGCCAGCTGATCTGGCTCAAGTTTACCTGTTTCTTGTCCATTAACCTTATAACTACCACTCGTAGGTCGGTCCAAACACCCCAAAATATTCATGAGGGTCGATTTGCCGGAACCCGACTGGCCGACAATGGCAACCAGTTCACCTTCGTAAATGGTCAGGTCAATACCTTTTAAAATTTGTATCGTGCTTTCGCCAGCAGGGAATTCCCGGACTAGATTGCTGACTTCAAGCAAAGCTTGTTTTGTCATGCTTACATTCCCATTGGGCCACTACGGCGACGGTTATTACTGCTATTCGCTGATGCAGCAGAAGTATCTGCACTATCAGCAATGACAACTTGATCACCTTGTTTTAAGCCCGCAAGAACTTGCGCATTTACACGGTTGTTAATACCCACCAAAATTTGAGTTGGTTTAGTTGTGCCATCAGCTTGTAATACACGTACAACACTTAACGTTAATTTACCTTGTTCAATTAACTGTTTTTGTTCAGCAGTCAAGTTTAGGCGTTGTAGACGAGCTCCGTTTCCTTGAGATTTTTTAGCTGCTTCAGGTGAAGAACTTGATTTATCAGATGATTGGCCTGATTTTCTTTGACCTGAAAATTGTTTAGAACTCAGTGCTGATGAAGGAACGAGTAGAGCATTTTTAGCTGAATTTAATACGATATAAACTTGTGCAGTCATATCAATACGCAATTTACCATCGGTATTTGGCACATCGAATAAGGCATTATAATAAACAGCCGAGCTTGTAGTTGAGCTTGTTGTACTGGTTGATTCGCTAGAAATTGAGTCGGGAGCAGGCTCAATTTGACGTAAAGTTGCGTAGCGCTTAGTTTCATCACCTAAAGTTGTAAAGTAAACCTGTTGTCCTTTTTCAACTTTCATAATGTCAGCTTCACTGACTTGTGCCTTAATCGTCATGTTTTGTAATTTTGCAATTTTGACAATTGTTGGCGCGCTTTGGTTTGCGTTTACGGTTTGACCTTCTTCAGTCACAATCGCGACAACTGTACCATCAGTTGGAGCAACAATACGTGTGTAACCAATATTGGTTTGTGCCGTAGATTTTGTCACTTTTGCAGATTCAATTTGTGCATCTAATGCTTTAATTTGTGCCTGAGCTGTTTTATAGCTTGCCTCGGCCGATTCTAAATCTGCACGCGGAGTTGCATCTTGCGCATACATTTGTTGCTGACGACGGTATTCAAGTTGCTTTTCATTTAAAGAAGCAACTTGTTGAAGACGCTGTGCTTCTAAATTTTTAATGTTTGCATCAGAGGTCTTTAAGCTATTTTCTTGGGTGGTTGAGTCAATTTGTGCAATGAGTTGACCTTGTTTAACCTGATCACCCAACTGTACATACATCTTTTTAACCTGACCAGATACTTGCGCACCCACACTAATCAGTTTGGTTGCATCCAGTGTACCTGTCGCAAGTACATTATTTTCAATATCCCCACGTGTTACCTCAGCAGTAATATATTGAGGTTGCTGCTCTTTAGGCTTTAAAAACTTCCAAGCTAATACAGCAATAACTGCTATACAGAGGATAATAATAACAAGTTTGATTGGCTTTATTTTTGGCATGGTGAGAGGTCGAAAAGTTTAAAATTTAATTTAGTATAAAAGCGAAATGAGGATAAAACGTGAATTTTTATTATATTTCAAGAATGAAGAAAAATGATTCTGCCGAATTATTGTATAAATAGCGTTTTACCACATAATTCAGCAATGGCCTGCTGCATCAAATGTTGGGCATTTTCATTCGACATTCCTTTAATTGCTGCATCAACTTGCAATAGAAGGGTGGACCAGCCTAAAAACTGTTGAGGATTTAATCTTCTTAAAGCTTGTTGATATAAACTGACTTTAGTTTTCCAGATACCAAGTTGTAATGCATTATGAGGCTGTTCAAATAATTGCATCAATAAACGCATTTCTTTGCTTAGTGTCCATAAAATCAGACTTTCTGGTTCGCCAGCAGCAATTAAATATTGAAAAATTTTAATAGATTGAGCGAGATTACCTTCTAACAGTGCGTCACTTAAATCGTAAGTGGTGTAACGAGACTGATCTTGTAAACAAGCATACAGCTGTTCAATTTGAATCAGTTGTTGGTCTGGAAAAGTATCTCTTACACGCATCAAGCTATTCTTAGCTGCGAGCAGATTATGCTCATGATGCTGCATGAGCCACTGCCATGCGTCATTATCGAGTTGAATTTCGAGTTTCTCTGCTTCGGCAGATAAAATTCTTTGGCGGTCTTGCGGATAGTTTGCCGTAAGGGCAACAACAACACCATTTGCTTCCACAACTTGGAAAAAAGCAGACTTTAAGCTACTACTATCTTGCTTAGGTAGAACAATTAAAAGCAGGTTAGTTTCATTATGCTGAATATAGCTTTTAAGTTGTTTTAGCCCATTTGCGTCAGGCTTTATATTGCCATGTACTTCAATGGCAAGCTGCTGAGAAAATAAAGATAAGCTGTTAAGAGCGTTAAAAACATTTTTCCAGTCGCTTACACTACTAATATCGTAGCGCTGTCTTTCAACTTCTTGTTGTTGCCAACTTTTACGAAAAGCATCTAATAAATTTTGTTCCAGCAAAGGTTCTTGGCCATGTAAAATCCACGCACCCCGTGCTTCCGGAATGCGTTTTAAGGCTTGTAAATAGTCAATTTTCATTGCTGGTAAAAATAAAGATTAAGGCTGAGCTTTTGGTAAACGATTTGCTGAAATCTGACGAGTAATTTGCTGTGCAATGTCATCGATCACAATACGTTGCAAATAAGATTCTTGCTGATTTTCGGTGTTAACCGTTGCAAGATCATATTGGTAACTACGAGATGCAGTTAATGAACGTGGTTCAGTAATTTTATTACCCTGACGGTCTTCAATCTGGAAGGTTACGGTTAAGCGTAATAATACTTCCGTTAGTTTTCCATTTAAAAGCTGACGACGTGGTGTGTACTCTAAAACACGGAGTACGTAGGCATCATTATCATTGCTGAATTGAACACCATTTGCAGCTAAATAAACTTTTAACTGGGTTTCCAAATCATCAGTTTTAGCTGGTAACTCAAGGCTTAATTTTTTATAAACAAGCGGAGTTGCAGTCGGGTTGGTTCCTTTTAAATGAAATCCACACCCGACTAAGCCTGCACTAAGGCCTAAGGTCAAAACAACAGCGGCTAAACGTTTGGCAAAGTGCATGCTTGATCCTCTCATCAATAACTTTAATTAAACCACGAGGTTAACTAATTTATTTGGAACCACAATTTCTTTCTTTGTTGGTCCTGTTAAGAATTGTTGAACTTCTGGAAGGGCTTTAGCTTGAGCTAATAGATCTTCTTTAGAGATATCAACCGAAACTTCAAGTTTACCGCGAAGTTTACCGTTAACCTGTACAACAATCGTTTGCGTATTACGAGTTAATGCAGAAGCATCGACTTCAGGGAATGTTGCTTCTGTTACATCTGTACCAAACTGAACCAATAATGTTTGACTTAAATGCGGTGCAAATGGAGCAAGTAAAGTTAACAGTGTAGTGATCGCTTCACGCTCTACAGCAACATCGTTGTCATCTTTTGCCTCAAACTTATTGCTCGCATTTAACAATTCCATCAAAGCGGCAATCGCAGTATTGAATGCATGACGACGTTCGATATCATCACTTACTTTTTGAATAGTTTCGTGTGTTTTACGACGTAAATCTTGAGCATCTTTAGACAAGTTAGCAGCATCAATCGTAGAAGCTTGGTTGCCCTTTTCAAGGAAGCTTGCTACAAGGCGCCATACACGTTTCAAGAAACGGTTTGCACCTTCAACACCTGCATCAGACCATTCTAAAGATTGGTCTGGTGGAGCAGCGAACATCATGAATACACGTGCTGTATCTGCGCCGTATTGATCAATAATCGCTTGTGGGTCGATACCATTGTTTTTCGACTTAGACATTTTTTCTTGTCCGCCGATCACAACTTCTTGACCGTCACCTGAATATTTTGCAGAAAGAATACGACCTTTTTCATCGCGTTCTAATTCGATATCAGCAGGGTTAAACCAAGTTTTCTTACCATTTTCTGCTTCACGATAGAATGTATCTGCAAGCACCATGCCTTGAGTCAACAAGTTGGTAAATGGTTCATTACCTTGTACTACACCTTCATCACGCATTAATTTGTGGAAGAAACGTGCATAAAGTAAGTGAAGAATCGCGTGTTCAACACCACCAATATATTGGTTTACAGGAAGCCAGTTTTGAGCAGCTTCTGGTTTAACCATGCCACCAGTAAAGTCTGGAGATGCATAGCGTGCGTAGTACCAAGATGACTCTACGAAAGTATCCAAGGTATCTGTTTCACGGCGTGCATCGCCACCACAGCAAGGACATTTAGTTTCATAGAATTCAGGCATTTTATTAAGCGGGTTACCTGAACCATCTGGAACAACGTCAGTTGGTAATACAACCGGAAGTTGGTCTTCTGGAACTGTGACTTGACCACAAGTATCACAGTTAATCATTGGAATTGGACAACCCCAGTAACGTTGACGAGAAACGCCCCAGTCACGTAAACGGAATTGAACTTTAGAATTTGCTAAACCTTGTGGTTCTAATTTTGCAAGGAATGCATCGAAAGCAGCTTGGAATTCTAAACCATCAAACTCACCAGAGTTAACAAGTTTACCTTCTTTTGAGCCATACCATTCTTGCCATTCAGTTGCAGAGTAGTCTGCATTGTCAGCGCCTTTGGCATCAATTACTTGCTTAATAGGCAAATTGAACTTGTTAGCAAATTCAAAATCACGTTCGTCATGCGCTGGTACAGCCATCACTGCGCCAGAACCGTAAGACATTAATACGTAGTTTGCGATCCAGACAGGAAGCTCTTCACCAGTTACAGGGTGCTTTACAAACAAACCTGTCGCCATGCCTTTTTTCTCAGCTGTTGCCAAGTCTGCTTCTGCAACTGAACCCATGCGGCACTCTTCAATAAATGCAGCCAATTCAGGGTTGTTTTCAGCAGCTTTAAGCGCAAGAGGGTGTTCTGCTGCAACGGCAACATATGTCACGCCCATAAGCGTGTCAGCACGTGTTGTATAAACAGTTAAGCCATCAGCATAAATTTCGGTATTGGCTGAAGGGAAAGTAATTTCCATGCCTGTAGAGCGACCAATCCAGTTACGTTGCATGGTCAACACTTGTTGAGGCCAGCCGTCTTGTAGAGTGTCTAGGTCGTCTAATAATTCTTGTGCATAGTCGGTAATACGGAAGTAGTACATTGGAATATCGCGTTTTTCAACCAATGCACCAGAACGCCATCCGCGACCATTTTCAACTTGCTCGTTTGCTAAAACAGTTTGGTCAACCGGATCCCAGTTTACTGTTGAAAGTTTACGGTAGATCAGGCCTTTTTTATAAAGCTGAACAAATAACCATTGTTCCCAGTGATAATACTCTGGTGTACAAGTTGCAAATTCACGATCCCAATCTACAGATAGACCTAATTTTTTTAATTGGTCACGCATGTAGGCAATGTTTTCAAATGTCCATTTTGCCGGAGCAACTTTATGGGCAATTGCTGCGTTTTCCGCAGGTAAACCGAATGCATCCCAACCCATAGGTTGTAGTACGGTTTCACCTTTTAAACGGTAGAAACGGCTAATTACATCGCCAATTGTATAGTTACGCACATGCCCCATATGCAGCTTGCCGCTTGGGTAAGGAAACATTGATAGGATGTAACGATGTTTACCTTCGACAGTGTCGGCAACTTTAAAGACTTTACGATTTTCCCAATCTTGTTGAACTGATGGTTCAATCGTGTTTGCTTGATATTCGGGGTCAATGTGAGAAATAGTCATAGACGTAAGCTATACAACAAAAATTGATATTAAAGATTGTTGCACAGCATAGCGCAAAATCGACAAAAATGCAGTTTTGGGATGGATTTATTTTCCGTTAAAAATTAAACAAGAATAAACCTGAAAAAAGCGGGGTAATCATAAAAAAAGAAAAGTGGAAAAATCAAATAAGATGAAAAAATAGTCAGTTAAAAAATAATCATAGAAAAGTGTTTTTTTAATCTTGACTTTAGTGAATTAAACAACAAAAATGCTTCCTTTAGTTTTATATGCGATTATTTGATCACCCTTCGAATAACCGTCATGTTTTGTAATAGACATTCTCTCTAGCCGAGAGATTGATTTTACTTAAAGTATGTATATCCAGACATGCTTTATTAATGTTAAAAAAGCTTATACGGCTGAAAAACAGAAATTTTTCTATTGCAACGAAAACTAGACAATATGTGTGCTATAACAGTGCAGACAATTCAATGAATGAAACACTATTTGTGCCTTCCATAAATAGTGATAAAGATTTTAGGGTGAATCACGTTGGAACTTTTATCTGGTGGTGAAATGCTCGTTCGTGCTCTTGCGGACGAAGGCGTTGAACATGTTTTTGGTTATCCAGGCGGCGCTGTATTACATATTTATGATGCGCTATTTCAACAAGACAAAATTAATCATTACCTCGTACGTCATGAACAAGCTGCTGGTCATATGGCAGATGCTTACTCGCGTGCTACAGGTAAGACCGGCGTAGTACTGGTCACTTCTGGACCTGGCGCAACTAATACTGTGACTCCAATTGCAACAGCTTATATGGACTCAATCCCAATGGTGATTTTGTCTGGCCAGGTTGCATCACATCTTATTGGTGAAGACGCTTTCCAAGAAACTGATATGGTGGGTATTTCACGTCCTATAGTGAAACACAGCTTCCAAGTTCGTCATGCAAGCGAAATTCCTGCAATTATCAAAAAAGCATTTTATATCGCAGCAAGTGGTCGCCCTGGTCCAGTTGTAGTTGATATTCCTAAAGATGCGACAAATCCTGCAGAAAAATTTGCGTACGAATATCCTGAAAAAGTGAAGATGCGTTCTTATCAGCCACCTTCACGTGGTCATTCTGGCCAAATTCGTAAAGCGATTGATGAGCTTTTAAGTGCAAAACGCCCTGTAATTTATACGGGTGGTGGTGTTGTTCAAGGTAATGCATCGGCATTATTGACTGAACTCGCGCATTTACTAGGTTATCCAGTAACTAACACACTTATGGGCCTTGGTGGCTTCCCCGGTGATGATCCACAATTCGTGGGCATGTTGGGCATGCACGGTACTTATGAAGCAAATATGGCGATGCATAATGCTGACGTCATTCTTGCAATTGGTGCGCGTTTTGATGACCGAGTGACCAATAACCCAGCAAAATTCTGTGTGAATGCTAAAGTTATTCATATTGATATTGATCCGGCGAGCATTTCAAAAACAATTATGGCGCACATTCCGATTGTAGGGGCGGTTGAGCCTGTACTTCAGGAAATGTTGACGCAATTGAAACAATTAAATGTGTCTAAGCCAAACCCTGAAGCAATTGCTGCGTGGTGGGATCAAATTAATGAATGGCGTAAAGTTCATGGCTTAAAGTTTGAAACTCCTACTGATGGCACAATGAAGCCACAGCAAGTTGTTGAAGCTTTATATAAAGTCACTAATGGTGATGCCATTATTACTTCGGATGTTGGCCAACACCAAATGTTTGGTGCGTTGTATTACAAATACAAACGTCCACGTCAATGGATTAACTCAGGCGGATTAGGCACCATGGGCGTAGGTTTACCTTATGCAATGGCTGCGAAGCTCGCTTTCCCAGATCAACAAGTTGTTTGTATTACTGGCGAAGCTTCAATTCAAATGTGTATTCAAGAGCTTTCAACGTGTAAGCAATATGGCATGAATGTGAAGATCTTGTGCTTGAATAACCGTGCTTTAGGTATGGTGAAGCAGTGGCAAGATATGAACTATGAGGGCCGTCACTCAAGCTCATACGTTGAATCATTGCCTGATTTTGGCAAGTTAATGGAAGCTTATGGTCACGTTGGTATCCAGATTGATCATGCCGATGAACTAGAGTCGAAGCTTGCTGAAGCAATGGCGATTAATGATAAATGTGTATTCATTAATGTCATGGTTGATCGCACGGAACATGTTTATCCAATGCTGATCGCAGGTCAGTCTATGAAGGATATGTGGTTAGGTAAAGGGGAGCGTACATAATGAGACATATTATTTCTGTACTCGTTGAAAACGAAGCTGGTGCGCTTTCTCGCCTTGTTGGTTTATTTAGCCAACGTGGATATAACATTGAAACACTGAATGTTGCGCCAACCGAAGACCCAACTTTGTCACGCTTAACATTAACAACTTATGGTGATGACCATAAGATTGAACAGATTACAAAGCAGCTCAATAAACTTGTTGAAGTTGTAAAAGTAGTTGATTTATCAGAAGGTTCACACATTGAGCGTGAACTGATGTTGATTAAAGTGAAAGCGTTAGGTGCTTCACGTGCTGAAATTAAGCGAACAGCGGATATTTTCCGTGCGCAGATTGTAGACGTGACACCAACTACCTATACCATTCAAATAGCAGGGACAACTGAAAAATTAGATGGTTTTATCGATGCGCTTGCAGAAAACACTATTCTAGAAGTCGTTCGTTCAGGTGTATCTGGTATCGCCCGTGGCGAAAAAGTATTAGCCATTTAATTTTTTAAAAAGTATTTTAGCGGAGAACACAAATGCAAATTTTTTACGATAAAGACTGTGACTTATCAATCATCCAAGGCAAGAAAGTAGCGATTATTGGTTACGGTTCTCAAGGTCATGCTCATGCACTTAACCTTAAAGACTCAGGCGTAGATGTAACTGTAGGTTTACGTGCAGATTCAGCTTCTTGGAAGAAAGCTGAAAATGCAGGTCTTAAAGTTGCAGAAGTTCCTGCTGCTGTTAAGCAAGCTGACCTCGTAATGATTTTGACTCCAGATGAATTTCAATCACAACTTTACCGTGACGTGATTGAGCCAAACATCAAAGAAGGCGCGACTCTTGCATTTGCTCATGGTTTCTCTGTTCTTTACAACCAAGTTGTTCCTCGTAAAGATTTAGACGTAATCATGGTTGCTCCAAAAGCACCTGGTCACACTGTACGTTCAGAGTTCCAACGTGGTTCAGGTGTTCCTGACCTAATCGCAATTCACCAAGATGCTTCTGGTAATGCACGTAATGTCGCTCTTTCTTATGCTTCTGGCGTAGGCGGCGGCCGTACAGGTATTATCGAAACTTCATTCCGTGAAGAAACTGAAACTGACTTATTCGGTGAGCAAGCGGTTCTTTGTGGTGGTGCGGTTGAATTAGTGAAAATGGGCTTCGAAACTTTAGTTGAAGCTGGTTATGCACCAGAAATGGCTTACTTCGAATGTTTACACGAACTTAAATTGATCGTTGACTTAATGTTCGAGGGCGGTATCGCTGACATGAACTACTCAGTATCTAACAATGCTGAGTACGGCGAATATGTAACTGGTGTTGAAGTAATCAACGAACAATCTCGTGAAGCAATGCGTAATGCATTGAAACGTATTCAATCTGGTGAGTACGCTAAGATGTTCATTCAAGAAGGTGCGTTAAACTACCCATCTATGACTGCTCGTCGTCGTCAAAATGCTGCACATGGTATTGAAGTAACTGGTAATAAGTTGCGTGCAATGATGCCATGGATTCAAGCAAACAAAATCGTAGACAAAGAAAAGAACTAATTTTCTTTATCTAACGTTTTAAAAGAACCCTGCTTTAAGCAGGGTTCTTTATTTATACTATTTTATTTGAATATGAAAATTGCGATTAGGTCAACTTGACTAGATTAAATAAATTCTATATTTTTCATATAATTGGCTGCTTAATTTTTATTTACTTTATTGATTTATAAAGTAAAAAATACTTGACCAAAAGATAGATAATGTTATTGTTTATAACTGACTGAATAAGTCAAATTTACTAAAATTTCTTTAACATGTTTAATTGTATTTTGGGCAATGAGTTGAACAAAATAAAAAAAAGTATTGAATAATCATGGAAGTCCAATATGGGTCATGTTGATTACGATAGCACATTGATCGTCGGCTCTTTTATTGCAGCTGGCTTCATTTGTTATATTGTGATTTCCATGGAGCAGCTAATATTCAAGCAACTCTATAAGAAATTTGAATCCTTAATTTTATTTATTAATGGATTGCTACTCGCCTTAGCAATTAGCATCGTCCATATTGTTGGTATACAAGCTTATCATCTGTTTGATACAGCCCACTCTAATATTCCTTTAATTGCAATTTCTTATGCCATTAGTGCATTGTTGTCTTGCATTGCGATGTGGTTGACTTCGCGTTTTACGCTCCCTTTATTTAGACTCATTTTGAGCTCGATTATTATGGGAATCGGAATTTCAGCTTCATATTACATTAGCATGCTGGGCTGGAATATTAATGTTTATAAAAAAGATTACACTTCGTTTTTACTTTTATTTTCTGTATTAATTGCGATGAGTGGTTCAGGGCTAGCGTTTTTACTCGCCTATAAATTAAAGGACACTGAACGATATCGCTTAACTTTAAAAATCGCATTTTCGGTTATGATGACCTTAAGTATTATGGGGATGCACTACACAGCGCTTATTGCGACGAATATTACTGATAAATTTATTAGCCAATATCAGGCTGAACATGACTTATTATTATTCACAATTATTCTAGTCACCTGTTTGGTACTCGTAGCAAGTTTTATTGTTGCAATGTTAGAGCAACGCCTTACTCAACAGAATTTAGAGCTGCGCAAAGCAAATAAAGAATTAGCCAACCTATCTATACAAGACAATTTAACCAAATTACCTAACCGCCTTTATTTGGTGGATTATGCTGAAGTATTACTTTCAGATCATCGATACAAAGACCAGAAAATTGCTTTCTTATACATTGATTTAGATCGATTTAAATCGGTGAATGATGCATTTGGACATCATATGGGTGATCAATTACTTATTCAGATGGCGAACCGCTTACATTGGCAACTCAATGAGAAGTGTAAACTGCTTAGAATTGGCGGTGATGAGTTTTTGCTTATTGCCGAAAATACAAATGCCGATGAAGCAGTTATTTTGGCTGAGAAAGTTTTACAGCTGATTCAAGAGAGTTATCAGATTTCTGGTAAAGAAATTAATATCTCTGCAAGCTTAGGAGTGGCACTATTTCCTGAGCACGGACAAAATGTTCAGGACTTACTCATGAACGCTGATGCCGCGATGCTCATGTCTAAAGAACAAGGCCGAAATACTTACACCATCTTTAGTTATTCAACCCATCAACAAGAAACGAGAAGTCAGTCAAAACTGATCAATGATCTTTATAAGGCCGTAGAAGAAAAGCAGTTCATCCTATATTACCAACCAAAATTTAATACGAACCTTGAGGTCTGTGGCGTTGAAGCATTAATCCGTTGGAATCATCCAGCTTTAGGAATACTCACACCGCATATGTTTATAGAAGGTGCAGAAAAAACGGGTTTGATCATTCCAATGGGATATTGGGCACTTGAGCAAGCTTGCCTGCAAATTCAAGAGTGGGAACGCAGTAACACCCCATTTTATCCAGTCGCAGTAAACCTATCTGCACTACAGTTCGAAAATAAAAAATTATTTAGTACACTCGAAGCATTATTGAAAAAATATCAAATTCAACCTCATCACTTAATTGTTGAGATTACTGAATCAACTGCAATGCGACATATTGATTTAAGTATTCGAGCTTGTGAGCGACTACGTGATATGGGCATTCGAGTCGCAATTGATGATTTTGGAACAGGCCATTCAAGCTTTTTATATTTAAAAGATTTACCTGTAGATGAATTGAAGATTGATCGTGGTTTTATCGTTGACTTAAAACCAGGCTCAAAAGAAGAAGTTATATTAGAAAGTATAATACATTTAGCTAAAAAGTTAGGTTTAACCGTAACAGCTGAAGGGGTGGAAACTCAACAGCAAGTTGAGATTTTAACCCGTTTAGGTTGTCAGCAATTTCAGGGTTATTTATTAGGAATGCCTGTTCACGTCGATCAACTGATTGAATCTCAAGGCGCTCATTTCGCTTAATCTTTTCTATCTCGATTTTTAAACCTAATATTTCCTTTTAATTTTATCTTTAAAGAACAATTAATTAAAATAAATTTATCTTCTAAAACACACCTATATATTTGTAGTAGTGAATAGTATTAGCTTCTCAGTTAGTTGAGTATTTTACATATAATAATTTATGAATATATACTGCAAGTATAAAGTAATACTAATAAATTGATGTTTGTATTTTATAAAATATAAGAGGTGAAAAGGGTTATTATAAAGTATTATGAAGTTTATATAATAATTGAAATTGATGAAGATAGAACTAAATAAAAATATTAATTTTTAGGGTTGAGTAGATTTTTGGTGGAGTTGGAGAGTAGACTCCACCGAATTAAAAAATACTTTTTATCTTTATTAGAATATAAATATTTAATTAATTTATAAATTAAATAGTTGAATACTCTCGAACTGTTTCTAATTCAATAATTTTGTTTATATAAGACCACGTTTGTTCTGGATTAATCTTTCCTTTATTTATAGTACCGTCAATAATGATTCCATCTACAATGTTAAGAAAGAGCCCTGTTAGAATTTTTGTGTTTTCCACTTCTAATTCTGAAAGAGCTGAGAAAACTAATGAGTAAATCCACTCCCGATATTCATTAATTTGATGCTTAATAGAAGGGTACAATTGCATGACTTCGATGGTTGCTTTTTTAAATAAGCAGCCGTTAAAGTCATCTGTATTAATCCAATCGATATACCAATTAAATATCTTTTTTAATTTAATCAATGGGTTGTTAGTGTTTTTTATTTTTTCCAATATTGAATATTGGATCTCTAAATTTCTTTTATAAAGACATTCTTCAATTAAGGCTTCTTTAGAAGAAAAGTATTTATAAAAAGTCATTTTTGCAACATTTGACTCAGCAATAATGCGATCAACACCAATAGAAGTATAGCTTTTTTGGTTAAAGAGGGATGTTGCTGTTGTTATAATAGTTTCTCTTTTTGTCATCGGGTTCCCCGTTGCGGATATTTTTTGATTAACTTTGCTATTGTAAAGTGTATAAGCTTAAATAAAACTTATTTTATAGTATTTAAAAAATTATATTTATTCAATAGCTTGGTTAATTTAAAAAACAATATATTATATATTTAATTGGCAATAGTTTACTTTTTTAAATATTATTAATTAATCCGTTGATTTGTTGAGATAATACACATAGTATCAACTTGTTAAGTATGGGTGTGCGGAATTTATTTTAGCAATTGAATGCAAAATTGTAATAAAGAGAGAGCCTATAACTTAACTATAAGAAAAACTTTTTACAGAGAATCATTATGTTAAAAAAATTTGAAGACTTTAATAATCCAAGAGAAAAAGCATTGCAGGGGATGAGAAATAGTATTCCTGCAAAACAATGGGATGAAAATTTACAATTTCTTAAACAGTTAAGAAAAACGATTGCAGAATTACCAGTTTGTAACCATCCTGCTATTGAACTGTTAAACAGTGGATATCTTGATAAACAACGTTTGGCTCTTATCCATTTAGAATATCGTCATGCGATTGTACAAATTTTTACTGATGCTTTATTAAAGGCTCAATTTTTAACAAAACAATTGGAACCTAAACTCCACTCTGGAGCGAAGATTTATCCACGGGTATTATTAAGTTTAAATATACTTGATGAGTTTGGTTTTCGCCCTGGGTTAGATAAAGATAATTACTATTTGGGTAATCCTGAATATGCTCATTATCCTTTATATGAAGATTTACTTAATGATTATGGTTTAACGGAACTGGACCGTCGTAATTATAAACCATCAAAATTTGCAGATCAGGTTAGATCATTTTTAGAATCTTCTTATGATAGTTATATTAATGTCGTGGCATTATTAGCTGTTGCAGAGGAGGAAGTCATTCTTTTTAGTCCCCCATTACGTCAAGCAACCAAATTCGTAAATATCGATGTTGAAGGTGGTGGTTACTACCATGTACATGGTGTATCTACGGATGAAACATCTGAGGCTGCTGATGACGATCATGAAGATGACTTATGGTTTGCATTAGCACAAGCAATTACAAAAGATGATTATGAAAGCTTAACCAAGCTATGTATTGATTACTGTGCTTTATGGAATGAGTTCTGGGATGCACAAATTGCCGATGTTCAATTCATTGAAGAAAAGAAATTGGCGTAAAGATTCTATTAAGTCTTAATCAAGCCCCATCTTAAATAGATGGGCTTTTTTAATTGTAAAATTTCTAAGGAGCTAAACTACACTCTCAAAAAAGATCTAAAAAGTTTGTGAATAACTCATGGCTTATCAACAATCATTAAACAGTTCTATAAATCTGCTACAATTACGCCAATTTTTATTTTGATCGACTTTAGGTCTTTGGCACTGCAATCTCCGCAGTAGGTGTATTTCATGAGTTTTAAAGATGAGTTAGCGGCACAGGTTGCTCAACGCCGCACATTTGCCATCATTTCCCACCCAAATGTTTGATATCTATTCAAGCCCATTCAACCTATTTCAAATATGATAATAAAAGCATTGTAAGTGCTGTAAAAATATAAAAATATTGATATTCTTTATCTGGTATATCTTTCAACCCCATTCAATAGATTTCAAGTCTAGTCAGTATGTTTGTGTACATATGTGTGTACACATTTTCTAGAATTTTCTATTTGAAAAAAATATGTACACAGGTGGAGTAAAATGCCTTTAACAGATACGTGGCTTAAGAAGAATCTAGATCGTGAACGTTCAGCTATACATACAGAGTCTGATCAAGATGGATTGAGCGTTCGTGTTTCTCAAAAAGGAAAACTCACTTTTCAGATGCGTTTTCGATATAACGATAAGCAAGCTCGTTTAGACTTGGGAACCTATCCAAATATGAGTCTTAAAGAAGCTCGTATTGAATTGCAGAAAATGAAAGCAATTTTAGAAAAGGGACATGACCCGCGTATTCATAAAAAAGTAGAGCTTCACAAGATCACAGAGGCTATAACTTTTGAAGCGCTATTTCGTGAGTGGCATGCGAAATATAGTATTCCTAATAAAAAGAATGCAGATCAATATTTGAGATCATTTGAACTTTATGTTTTCCCAAAGTTAGGTAGCATACCTGCTGAGCAAATCACATTACATATGTGGTTAGATTTACTAGAAGAGCAATTTAAACAGTCGCCATCGATAACTGATCGCATTCTTACGAATACAAAGCAGTGTTTGGATTGGGGGATTAATCGAAAATTAATTGAGCAAAATCCCATAAGACATATCACTGGAAAGCGTGACTTAAATATTAAGAAAAATAAAACTGTTCGAGTATTACAAGATGATGAGTTGTCTTTAATTTTTAAAATTTGTGATGAGTCTAGAACATCATTAAGGAATGTTTTATTTCTCAAGTTATGTTTGTTTTATGGTAATCGATATAGTGAGTTGAGGCTTGCACGGAAATCAGATTTTGATTTTAGTAAAAATACATGGACAGTACCGTATGAAAATCATAAGACAGGAGAAAGTAAAGGGGACATTGTTCGACCTATTATTGATGAGATCAAACCGTGGCTTCAGTCTGCAATGGATTTGAGTAATTCTGAATACATTTTCCCACATGAAAATGGCAAAGAGCCAATGGGGCGTAGTGGGCCAACAGATACCCCTTATAACTTCATGCAATTTGCAAGGAAGAATTATAAAATTGAAATGGATCATTGGTCTATGCATGATTTACGGCGTACAGCAAGGACAAATTTCAGTGCGTTTACAAGTAGGGATGTTGCGGAACTGATGGTTGGTCATGTGATGCCTGGGGAACAGGGGACATATGACTATTATGATTATCAAAAAGAGATGTCGAAGGCTTATAAAAAATGGTGGAAAAAATTAAGTAATCTGTCTAGCTAGACAGATTACTCATTTGGTTGTTATTGAAATATTTGATTAGCCATTCGTTAAACGTTTCTTCATCCCAAAGGCTAGTAGAGCCAGCGCATTTTTTAATAGGTTGAGGCATTGGTTGCTCGAACATTTTTTGATTAGGTTGTTGGTAACGCCATAAAGTCGATGCAGAGCAATTTTTGAGTTTGTGGCGAATTTCTTTAGATGTTAAGTAGCCCATATCTTTGATCCTTTTGTGATTATCGCAATTAGATAAAAGAACTAATTTTTTAACCTTAAATATTGGCTGGAGATCAACCTATAATGTTAAAACTATTAGATCAGTTCATTGATGGGGTAACTATAAAATTTAAAAAATTGTAAAAGTAGATTGGTACTAGCTTTTAAAAATATAGTAGTATTATGCTATGTAATTATCTGTATTTTAATGAATTATGATTGATAAAAAATTATCAAGGTTAGAGCAGCTTGAGCAGGATATATGGTTAAACTTTTGTTACTACTATGAGTGTGAATTGAATAATGAATTAATAGAAACGGAGAATCAATCATATATTGATCAAAAAGAAAAAATCATAAAAAGAATGCAGCAGAATGATTTTCAATTGAGTGAGCAGTCAGCTTTTCATTTAGAAATGATGGGGGATGTGGTTTTAATCCCTTTCAAGCCATTCCAGATTGCACAGCTTTTAATGCAGATAAATACATTAAGACCTGAGGTGAATAACTTGCCTGCCAAAATTTTCCAAAGGCAATATTCAGATATTTTAATTGCTTATGTGCAAATGCTTGGTGGGGTGGAGTTTATTCAGAACCGTACACTTGCCAAAAGTGCAAAGGCAATCATTGCAGTCAAAGCTCGTTACGACAAGCATTTATATCCAAGACGGGAAATTTTATATCGCACTTTAAGAGAGCAGATTGTGCGTCGTGGCAAATGGGATAATTTGAATCAAGCAGTTAATTTTGTGCTTGATGATCTAGTCAAAGCTTTTGAGGTTTACGATATTGAATGGCTTCAGTCTGAACTTGTGCTTAAGCAAAAAATGCTCAGTGAATTAGAGCAGGAGAGTAAGCAGTTGTATGCTAAAGCTCAGTCAGATGGCGTGCGAAGAAAGCCAGCATCAATTGGGAAAAAAATAGAAAAATTACAGCTCGAACTTAACAATCTTAATCAGATACTGAAAGCAAAATATCCTTCTAAAGAGATGGAAAAGTTTGGGTATAAGATGCCTTACAGTGGTGGATACATTGCCGAAACCATCATTCATGAGCTCCGAACTCATCCTGATATATTGAAAGAAATCTTGTTCTAAAAGTTTGTTTTAAGCTGTACCTGTAAAATATATCTAATGAAAATTTGGCTGAATTGATCCTAGACAGTATCGTGGACAACAAATCCCTCTAAATTCTTAAAATATTTCTGTTCAAAGGCTTCTGGGCTTAACTAGCCGTTTGCGGAATGCCTTCTGACCCGATTGTAATAAATCTCAATATAGTCAAACAAGACAGTATTCGCTTCTTTTCGAGTGGCAAACACACTGCCATGGACCACATGACCTTTCAATGTATGAAAGAAGCTTTCGGTCACTGCATTATCCCAACAGTTTCCCCTGCGTGACATACTTTGAACGCAGTTATTCGTCAATAATAGCGTCCTAAAATCACGACTACAGTACTGTGAGCCTTGGTCCGAATGCACCATGACACCCATTGGATACCCCTGACGAGCCATTGCATAATGAAACGCATCACACACCAATTGACGGTCTATTCGATGGCTGATTTGCCAACCGACGATACGACGGCTGAATAGATCCAGCATCACACACAAATACAGCCAACCTTGCTTAGTACGGATATAGGTAATATCCGTTGTCCAGATCTTATTGGGTTCATTGACCGTAAATTGACGATCCAACAAGTTGGGTGCTGTAGGCAAACGATGGTTTGAATCAGTCGTATGCTTGTATTTACGTGCAATCCTGCTACGTAAACCAAGCTTTTTTAGCATCCTTCCAATAGTACGTTCGCTCATGTTGTAATCTAATTCATGCATGTCATGTACTAATGAAGGTGCACCCAATCGTGCATGATGCTGCCAATATACGGCTTTTAAGTCATTATATTTCTGTGCTGGATTGGCTTGACGTTTTCGCCAGGCATAATAGCCTGAAGTGCTGACACCTAGGTATTTACAGGCAGAAGATACGGTGACTTCATTCATATCTAGATCTTGAATTACCGTGTACTTTTCTTGGCATGATCTGTTAGAAAGTACACATGCGCTTTTTTTAAGATGTCATTGGCTTCCTTGAGCTGTTTGACTTCTTTCTCTAATTCCAAGATCCGCTGTTGTTCTGGTGAAAGTTGACGTTTGCTTGAACCCACTGGATTGGCTTCACGAATCCATTTGTCTAAGGTTGAATAACCCACACCTAATTTCTGGGCGATTGCAGCTATAGCTTCGTGGGAGTTTGAAAGTGCATAATCAATCGCTTGCTGTTTAAATTCAGGACTTGAGCAGCATTGCTGCGCAAGATAGCCATTTCTTGAATCTCCAAAGATTAAAGTTACGTTATCTTTAGATGGGTGAGGAGCACTGCTCCGCAAGGTCCATTATTTTGTCTAGGATCAAACAAAACCTAGCCCAATCTTCCATCAAACCTTTCCTTTTTTTCAGATAAGACCCCATAAATAGAAATCTATATTGAGGCAGTTTTTACTTTTGCAGGAGGTCTAATGATTGATATGACATTTTTATGCAGTGAATGTTTGTTTTATGCTTCAAACTGACAGTATTCGTCTAGGTCATTTTCTGTGTTGAAAGAGATAAAATATTTGCTTTTATTGTGATAGGATTCTTCTAAATTTTAACTTAAAATCGAAATTTAATAATAAATAGTGTGTTTTTGGTCTCTGATTTAAAATTAAGTGAGTGTTGGTTGGTTTTTTTGATAAAAACCAATAGACTTGCTACATTTTTGTATGAAAAGTTGGCTTTCTGTAGTATTCTGGTTAAAAAATCATCAACAAGAATTTATTTTTATGATTTTAGTGGGTTATTGGATATGGTAAGTCGATTCAAGGGAAGTGTTATTTCACGAGTTTCTTTTGCCTGCTGTCTTAGTTTATTTATTTTTACTTATAGCCCTGTGGTTTTTGCTCAACCCAAGGCGGGAAGTAGCATTACTAACATAGCGAGTGGTGACTTTTATGATGAGCAAGGCAACTTGCAAGTCATCAACTCCAATCCCGTTATCCTCACAGTTCAGCCTATTTACTCATTGAGCCTGCAAAGCAATCAGCAGAATATCGGAACTATTGGCAGTAAACTCAATTTTCCTCATGTACTCACCAATACGGGAAATATTGCTGATAGCTATAAAATTACACTGAATCAACTTACAAATGACCAGTTTGATCTAGAAAATATCGCAGTTTATGCGGATCGGGATCAAAATGGTGAGCCTGATGACAATAATAATTTACTCAATAATGCAATTCTGAATTTAGAAGCAGGTGAGTCTGTGGCTGTGGTTGTGGTGGGAAGTATTCCAGTCAACAGCATTAGCGCAGGTCATGTTGCAAACTTTACCTTAACTTCAACCAGTCAACTTGATTCAGGTAATGTGTCTGCCACTGTCTCAGATGTTGCAAAAGTGGTTGATGATGCGGTTATTCAGGTCACAAAATCTCAAAATATCAGTACAGGTAAAACAGGCACAGAAGTTACCTATACATTTACTTATAACAATACGGGGACTGCACTAGGTCAACTATTTGTCCGTGATACTTTGCCGAGCAGTGTAAGTTACCAAGCTGGAACAGCTATTTGGAATAATGGCGCAAGTACATTAACAGATGTAGATAATGACAATGAAGCAGGCAGTACTGCTGAGTCAGTTATGAACTATAAATATGCGGGTGGTGAGGTGGAATTTAAACTCACAGGCATTACTGCGTTAAGCAAAGGTACATTTAGTTTTAAGGTAAAAGTTAATCCGAATGCAGCGGAAAAAATCAATAACACTGCTAACTATAAACAGTATAAAAATAATACAACTACCTTGTTAAAAGATACATCAACCAATACCGTTATTTTTACAGTTCAGCAAACCTTAGGGGTGATACTGAATAACTCTTCTGTTGGAAATACTGATGGAGGAACGAATGACTTGCTCACCAAATCAAACACATTTACTGGTGCAGCCAAAGAAATCCAGTTTGATAATTATGTTTGGAATACAGGACAGGCGACAGACAGCTATAATTTAAACATTACAAAAAGTGCAAATGTCCCAAGTTGTGCAGTCACACGCTTATACCAGTCCGATGGGCGTACTTTACTGACAGATAGTAATGCTGACGGTATTATTGATACAGGTTCGATGGCAGCAGGCGCATCGAAAAAAATTGTGCTTGGTGTTTATTTCCCTGCCAATTGTGTTACAGCGACTAATGAAATACTAGATTTTGATGTTAAGGCAACTTCAGTTACAGATACAGCAATTGCCAATAGTACTCGTAATCGATTAAACAATACCAATACCGCAGGTTCTAGTGACTTGTACAATAATGATAGTTCAGGAACTGGTATAGGTGCTGTTACATCACCTGGTGGACAGGCATGGGTAAATAAATCAGCAGTTAGGGGTGGAACAGCCGTATTTCCTTTGGTTGTAGAGAATAAGAGTACGGTAACGAATAGCTATAATTTATATGCTTCGGTTGCTGAAATTGATGTCAATAATATCAGTACCAGTTTGCCTGCCCAGTGGATAGTGAAATTCTATGATACGAGTGATGATTGCCAAAGCCTAGGAAATGTAATCAGCAGTACTGGCAATGTAGCAGCGGGTGCAACCAAAAAATATTGTGCTGTTGTCACTGTTCCCACTAATACAGACTTGGCTAATCTTCCTATTTGGTTTGCGATAAAATCCCCAATGAATGCACAGGCGGATAGTATTAAGGACCAAGTTGATATTATCCAGAGACAAATGACACTGGCAAATGATCGGCAGGGTCGGGTCAATATTGGTGGCACAGTTGTCTATCTACATACCTTAAAGAATACAGGAACTGTGGTTGAGGGGAATGCAGTAGGCCAGATCACGTTTCGTGTTATTCCGCAAAACCCAAATGATACCTTTACTTATACTTTGTATCATGATGCCAATAATAATGGCGTGATTGATGCGACTGATCCAATGATTAATGATTTATCCATCATTACAGGTGGTTTAGCGCCGCAAGCTTCAATTCAACTTCTCTTAAAAGTCCAGGCACCAACAACGGCAACCAATGGTATGTCTAGTGTGGCGAATATTGTGGTGAAAGCAAACAATACCATTCAGGGGCTGACCTTGGATGATTTACAAAACACTGACTTGACCACGGTAGATCCAACCCAGTTACGTTTGACCAAAGAGCAGGCGAAAGATGAAAACTGTGCCTTAACTTTAGCTACGGTAAGCAGTGCAACCTACGGAAGCACACCACTTCAAGTAAAACCAAATCAATGTGTGAGCTATCGTTTAACCATTAAAAATGAGGGCGCCACCCCAGCTAGTAATATTGTGATTAATGATATTGTGCCTGCTTACAGCCAATTACGTAGTGGTTTACCACCATCTATTAGTCAAGGCACAATCGCTGTAAATAACGATCAAATTGCAGGCAGTGTGGGATCGCTTACACCACAAGGTCAGGCTTCCATGTACTTTTCTATTCGGGTAAGTCCATAAACAGAGCGGATATTAGAGCATGAAGATGATCAATACACTAAATAATAACCGCCCAAAACTGTTTAATTGGGTCTTGACCTTGCTGTGCGTGTTGATGGTCCAGCAATCGGCCTGGGCTGCAACCAACTCGATCATCAGTAACATGGCAGTTGGTGAATATAGCGAAGAGGGCTCAACGGTTGTACAGGTGGCGCGTTCAAATCTTGTCCAAACCACGATTTTGCCTGTGTACTCATTAAATTTGGTGGCAGCCAATAACAAAACAGTAGTGGCGGGACAGACAGTTTATTTTAACCATATCTTAACCAACACCAGTAATGAGACAGATCAATATACTTTCACTGTAAGCAATAATCCCACTGGTGATGATTTTGATTTTGTGAATAGTAGCCTGATGGTTTATCTGGATGCCAATAATGATGGTATTCCCGATGGATCAGCGATTACAGGTTATACATTGGGTGCAGGTCAGTCAGTTGGACTAATTGTTGCAGCAAGCATACCGAATACGATTACCACAGGAAAAGTTGCAAATTTAACTTTGATGGTGACATCTGCGAATGGCGCGAGTGGAACAAATAGCAATGTTGACAAGGCAACTGTAACTGACCAGTCAACTCTGGTGGTGCGTAAAAAATTCTCTCAAATCACTGCTGCAAATGGTGATGTGGTCACCATACGTCTGGATTATCAAAATCCAACAAACACAATTGTACCAACGGCAACCTTGACTGACACGTTAGGAAGCAATTTAACCTATGAAGTAAATACTGGTAAATGGAATGGCGTAACTGTATATGATGCAGTGGGGGGAACAGCCGATCCAACAGGAATTAATTATAGTGTCACCTCGAATGTTGTTACCGCAACCTTAACCAATATTCCAGCGAATACGATTGGCTATATCGAATTTAATGTAAAAATTAATAAAAGCATTGCAGGGAAAATTGAGAACGTCATTAATGTAACAGGGCCAACGACAGACACAAGTAATACAGCAGTTGTAAATGTTGCTCCAGTCTATGCTGTCAAAATGAATGGTAGTGCAAGCAACGTCAGTGATAATACCAATACCATTACGGCCAGTGCGGTTCCCCAGGGTGGTGAACTTAAATTTACCAACTATGTCTGGAATATAGGGAATACCACAGATCGTTTTAACCTCACTTTAACTAACAGTACATTTCCAGCAGGTAGTCAAATTGAGTTGTATCGTGCGGATGGTGTGACACCATTATTAGACAGTAATGGTGATGGTATTCCTGATACGGGATTATTGGCTGCCAATAGCAGTGTTCCTGTTGTGGTCAAAGTTCGTTTCCCAAGTAGTTATGCAGTAACCACAAATACACCTTTTGAAGTTACACCAAAGGCACAGTCTTTGGGTGATGGCACTAAAACTGGCACAATTAAAGATCAGGGTAGTTTAAATCCTACTCTGGTCTCACAATTGGTGGATTTAACCAATGCTGATAATACAGGTTCGGGTAATGGTGCAGTTGATAATAATGGCGCTGCTTGGAAAACCCTAACAGTAAAATCCAGTGATAATGCTGTGACTGGCGGACAGGTAATTTTTCCATTAATAGTGAAACATACAAGTGTTGGAACAGAGTATTTGCTCAGTGCAAATGCCAGCAGTGATTTTTCTAGCCTGACTTTACCCGCAGGCGTAAACCGTGTGCGTTTTTATGCGTCAAGCAATGGCACAGATTGTAGTGTTTTAGGCAATGAAATTGGCAAAACCCGTTATTTAAATGATGGTCAAAGCCAGCTTGTCTGTGCGGTTGTTGAAGTGGATAAAGTCAATAAAGACGTGACTGTACCAATTTATTTCCGTGTGATCTCAACCAGCTTTGTTGGTACGGATAACCCTGCTCAGGACATGATTAAAAATGCTGTAACGATTCAAAGTGTCAATTCCGTACCCCAATTGGAATTTACACCAGATTTACATGCTCAGGTCGCACCCTTGGGCACAGTGGTCTATCGTCATTTACTGACCAACCCTGCTGCTACAGACTTTACGGGGAGCTATGGTTTTATCATCAACAATAGTGAGTCTAGCTTTAACAGTGTACTATTTCTGGATGTCGATGGGGATGGCAAGTTCAGCAGTGGGGATTTAAATATTCGTACATTGGCGGACTTACCAGGTGGCAAAGTGGCAGCTCATGAGCAAATTCAACTGCTACTACAGGTCACGAATGTTGCAAATAACAATCTCAATCAGACGAATACAACGATTGTGAGTTTAACAGATAGTAGCAATCAGGTTTTTGCCTCTATTACTGACGTGACCACAGTCAAGCAGTCACAATTAACCCTGACAAAGTTGCAAGCACGAGATTTCAATTGTGATGGTACAGCCGATGAAACATACACAACAAATGCTTTAACTATTGGTAAGCAAAGCAATGGTCAAGGCCAATGTGTCTTATACAAGGTTATTTTAAATAATTCAGGCGCAACAATTAACAGTACATTTACCTTTAGGGATATGACACCTGCTTATACGGTGTTATCGAAAGCACCTACCTGTACACCAGCATGTGCAAGTGTTTCGCCATTGTCATTGAATAGTGCAGGTGAATTGAGTGGAACCTTAAATAGTGTGATAGGTGGTCAAAGTTACGAATTTAGTTTTGGGGTGCGCTATGTGGGGCAGTAAGCAGATCATGATGGCAAAAGCATTACTCAATATTCAGCAGGTCAATAATATGATCAATAAATTTTTTATTTGGATGTTTATGTTATTGGGTTGTTTGATTCTAAGCAATCCTAGCTTTGCTGCACCGCCAACTATTGAGATTTTTGCAGGCTCTGGTACAGGGCAACAAGGACCAAGAGCAAATACAACACCACATACGTTTTTGCTTAATAGAAATAACCCTTCAGATAACGTAAGTGAGGCTTATACGCCGACAACAACCGTTAGCTATACTGTTACAAATTCCGTTTATAATACAGCAACTTATTTTGGTCAATCTGGGGCGAATAAACCAGAGTTAACGATGGGTGCAGCTGGAGATGCTACAAATGTAACAGCAGAAAATATTCTTAGACCACTGAATGCAATTGGTGGTGGTCAAGATCAAATGTTTGCCGCAAGCTTACAAAATGCGCCAAGTGGTTGTGTAAATGAGTCAGCCTGTTCAAGTACGAATGGCGGGATTAGTGCTGCGAATAATTATGGTGTAGCTATGTTTCTAATGACTAGAGGGCTTAGTCTTGCGAGTGCCTCTAGTAATAGTAGAATAAAAATGGGAACTATCCAGGTAACTTTTAATAGACCTGTTACAAATCCTATTTTGCAAGCTGCGGGGATGGGGGCAACAGTAGGTAGTCTAGGCTTTGCTGCGGAGTTTACGTTAACAGGAAGTAATCTTTCGACATTACCTGTAATGAGTCGTTTGGCTGGGAGTAAAGAGTTAACTGTAAGTGGGAATAATATTGTTAATAATGCATCCAAAATTACAGCTACCAGTGGAAGTGGTGGGGCTAGTGGCAGTGTTTATATCAAAGGTAAAGGAATTACCTCATTAACATTTGATATTTATGTGCGTGGGGATGGTGGTGGAGCATGGGCCAACAATGGTGCAGATGCTTTCTTTTTTGGCATCTCAAGTATGGATGCTGATAGTGCAATTGCCCTTGTCAAAAGTCAACGTGTAGGCAACACAGGCACATTTGTATCAACTCAGTTGAACAATGTGCCTCTCGGTTCATTAATGCAATATCAATTGGAAATTACTAACAATACACCATCAGGTGCAACATTGGGTGGGACAGTTGTAAATTTACCTTTTAATGACACACTCCCAGTCAGTTTAAAAAATGTTTCTATTGTTAGTACGACCTCTACACAAGGTACAGGGGGGTCCAGTCCTATTGCGACGTCCTGTACTCCCACATTAACAGGCAATAATACCGCAGGCTGGAGTGTCTCTGGGCTATTTACGGGAGCAACAACAGCAACCTGTAAGATTATTATTCAGGGTGTAGCGACAGATGCAGGAACACTGACAAATACAGCAACGATTGAGTCGACCTCATCGAATACACCTGTCAGTAGTTCAGTCAATGCGATCATTGTAGCCCCGACACCTGATCCAGCGGTTAAGGAAGCTCGTTTTTCTGTAAGCCCAGATTTACCAACAATTACAAGGGGAAGAGTAGGCACACAGACTATCAATATTAAAAATGAAGGGCCAGATAGTGCAACCAATGCTAAAGCGGTCTATGTTGCGGCACCACAAACAGGAGTTAGCGTCAGTTCTGTAAGTGTTGTCGGCGGTTCCGCCTGTACATTAAGTGGAAGTAACTGGAATTGTAATCTGGGGAATATGCCAAATGGAGCAACCAAACAGCTATCTGTGACCTACAGTACAGCCAGTAACTCAGCCTTGGGAACTGCCCAACAAGCAACAGTGAAAGTATCTAGTGACGAATTTAACCCAGGTAGTGGCGCAGGCGAAACACTGTATAAAGTTTGGGGTAGCAACCAGGAAAATGAGTCAACAACCAATGGTGCCTTTTGGGTGGGTTATGAAGGAACTGGGGGAAGTACGCCTGTAGGCAGTAATGTAAATCAGGGAAGTTCACTTGCAGCAGCTTGGCCTCCAAGCCAAACTAGCCCGACGGGTGCTTATCTTTCCTATGGTGGACCAGCATTGGGTGATTCGGTTTATTTAGCATCTAGCAGCACCGCTGCACCCATGATCCAACGCATTATTGGCAATATGGGGGCAGCTGCTGAAAGAACGGTATCACTCCCTACAATGCCGACTGCCGATAACCGCCGTGCTTGGGAATTTACCACAGGGATTTATATTCCGAGTTCGCAAACATTAACAGTTTGTATTGGAAATACGAGTGTTGGCGTGGATGATGGCGCATATATTATGGTGGATGGTAATATCGTGGCTAGCACGAATGGATGGGCGGCGGGTGGTGTGTCTGTAACCACAAACTCACCGTTAAGTGCTGGTTATCATCGAATCAGTTATCGTATTGTCAATCGAAATACTTATAATCCGTCTGGTCTCGATGCGGAAAATTCGGCAGGTGGTTATGGACCGATTGGTTTATCGCTTAGTGGTAGTTGTTCAACTGCAAACTATGACAATGTAACTACGAGTGGGGTCCCTGCAAGTATCAATATTATTGATGGTGCAAAAATTAAGATTGCTAAAAACTCTGTGAATGGCACGGGTACATTTAACTATATTAATCTTAGCAATCTTGTAAATAGTACAACAGCAGTTACCACGGATTCTGTAACTACGGTGACAGCAGGAACCACAGCAACCTCTGCACAACAGCTTTGGGCGCAAACGTTGAATACAGATGTTTCTTTTACAGAAAGTGCTTTAGCTGGATATGTTTTATCAGGTGTTAGTTGTGTAGATGCAAATAGCGGTGTAACAGGTAATACAGGTACTTTTTGGACGCGTGTAAATAATATTGTGACGATTCCCGCTGTTCGCATAAAAGAAGGTGCCAATATTACCTGTACATTTACCAATACTAAGCTTATTTACGTTGATATTAGTGGACGAGTATTTGTTGATAATAGCGGAACAACGCTGGATGTGAGTAAAGCATATAATGGCATACAAGATGCAGGTGAAGTTGGGATTGCAAATAGTACAATTCGTTTGAATAACTGTAGTACTACACAATTAGCTTCAACAGTGACAAGTGCAAATGGTGATTATGCTTTCTCAATTGAACAAAGCTTATTACCATCATCATTTTGTATTGTTCAGCAGAATTTACCTGAATATATTTCTGTCAGTGCCGATAGTATAACGGTAGCAAACACAAGTGCGACCAGCTATCCAAACAATAACTTTGCCGATGTTAAACTCAATGTACTTCTAACAGAAGATGGACAACATACCATTACCGCAGGTGAAGTGACTGATTATCCACACCGTTTAAGTACCCAGGCCCCTGTTTGGGTAACAAAGTTGGAACAAACCCAATCAAACTCAAACAATGATCAACCTTGGCAGGCATTGGTTTACCAAGACACCAACTGTAACGGTACCGTTGATACAGGTGAAACAGTGTTTGATCCAACAGCCTCAGGTACTGTGTTGTTGCAACCAAACACTGATATCTGTCTTGTACAACGTGTATTTGCACCGACCAATATTTTTGCTGGTGCACAGCATATTGGAACGCTACAGGCAAGCTATGCTGTGAGTGCATTAAACCTCACAGACCAGAAAACCCAACAACGTCAGGATGTGACACTTATTGGTAGTGCAGGATTAACACTGACAAAAAAAGTACGTGCAGTGACCAGTTGTTCTTCAACTCCATCTGATTCTTCAGGCTTTTTAGTGAATAACGAAGCCACAAAACAGCAAAATCTGGAGTATGAGATCACCTATAAAAATAATAGTGTGAAGAACCTACAGAATGTCAAAGTAAAAGATAGTTTACCAACTGGTACTAATTTTGGCAGTCTAAGTTGCGGCCTAACACCAAGTGGAAATACTTGTAATGCAACACGTTCTGGAGAAGTTCTTGAATGGACTTTAACAGGTTTGCTAAAACCATCAGCCACAGGAACTTTAAGATTTTGTGTTAGTCAGTAAACAGAACCTATCACAGATCGGTAGGTTGAAAAACGTGCAAAGGGCTTCGGTGAGGAAAGATGGTATGGAATTTGGTTTGGCTGAAAGTAATACAATATTTTTTGTAAAAGTGTGAAGTAAATCAAACAAATTTGTTGATTATTGATATACTTTTATAAAAAAAAGTTAACGTTTTTTTGGATGGTAAGTGTACTGTTCAAAAATAAAAGAGAAGACTAGGAATAATTGAATGGCGTATTTGAACAATATGTACAAGAAATGTTTGCTTGGTACTGCGGTTCTTGTTTTGGCTGGAAGTGTATTCGCTGAGCCTAAAACGACAAAAGAGCCCGTTTCAGTAGAACTCAAAACTTTCCTGATCAGTGCAGGCACTGATGGGAAACCAACTTCAAAGCTGGTGACCAAGGTAAAACCCAATGATGTGATTGAGTATCGGGCAACCTATACCAATAACACCACTGGAAAAATCAAGAATCTGGCAGCGACTTTACCGATACCTGTAGAAACTCAATTTTTGGCAAAGTCTCAGCCAGAAAATGCTGAAGCAAGTACTGATGGTACACATTTTGCCCCAATGCCTTTAAAACGCAAAGAGAGTAATCAAATGGTGAATGTACCACTGAAAGATTATCGTGCATTGCGTTGGATCATTGCAGAGCTTCCAGCTGGAAAGTCTATGACGGTTTCTGCTCAAACACGTGTAAATAGTGAAAAAACTAACTAATTGGCATTTTACATATAAGGGGTAAAATAATGTCAAACCGTCTACAACTCACACAGCTAGCGGCTTCTATTGCTTTGGTTGCAGGTAGCGCAGCTTTCATTTCATCTGCACATGCCGCTGCACCAGCCGCTGGTACAAATATCAGTAACATTGCATCTGCAAGCTATACTGATAGCACAGGAAACACTAAAACTGTATCTTCAAATATTGTGACCACCACAGTATTGCCAGTTGCAAGTTTCACGTTGATTGCTGACCGAACAGCAAATGCCAATGCCAACAACCAGGTTTCTTTATCACACACCTTAACCAACACGGGTAACGGTAGTGATACGTTCACGGTAAATGTGGCAGATGTTACCTCTGGTGACCAATATGACTTCAGTAATTTAAAAGTTTATCTTGATGCCAATAAGGATGGTGTTCCTGATAGCCAGACTCCTGTAACAAGTGTTACCTTGGCAGCAGGTGAGTCGGTGAACTTAATTGTTCAGGCAACCACTCCAACAACTGGTGCAGGTGGTGCTGCACTTTCTGCTGGTGATTTGGGTAAATTAACCATCACTGCACAAAGTACTTTAGACAATACACTCACAGCAACAAATACAGACACCGTTAAAATTACCAACGGTGCAGTGATTAGTGTGATTAAATCTGCCAGCGTAACGGCGATTGATGCGACCCAAGCTAGTCCAACCGCTCGTGAAGTTGAATATAAGTTGGTTTACCAAAACACAGGTAACACAACAGCAACTGATGTTACAGTTACGGACATGTTACCTGCTGGTTTAACTTATGTTGCTAATTCTGCAAAACTTGCTGGCGTGGCACAAACTGATGGTGTTGATGCTGATGGTTATAAGTTTGTTGAAACTACTCCTGGATCTGGTAAGGGTACTGTAACCTTAACGATTCCAACTCTAGCACCAAATACGACAGGTACGTTAACCTTTAAGGTTCGCGTAGATCAAAATACACCAGCAGGCGTGATCAGGAACACTGCATATGTTGACCCAGATGGTCCATCAGGTCCAGAAGGGGATACGCCGTCTAACCCGAATGACGTAAATATCTTAAGCATCAAAAAAGGTACAATCAATGATAACCAAAATGATGCTTACGCAGATGCGGAAAAAACTTCTGCAACCGCAAAAGATAACCAAATTGTCATTGCTTCAATCAAGCAGGGTGAAGTTGCTGAATTTAGCGCCACTGGTCAAGGTGGTGAACCAATCGTTATTCATAACACGGGTAATGTGAGTGAAGAATTTACAGTAAGTGTTGATAAAGGTACGGATGGGGCAGGTGGTTTACCAGCAGGCAGTATTGTTACCTTATATCAAGCTGATGGTGTAACACCATTTATTTCAACAGGCTCTATCCCAAGTGGTGGTAAGTATAACCTTGTTGCAAAAGTAACATTACCTGCAAGTTATTCATCATCATCTGCTATTAAGGCGATTTTGACCACAAGTCCTAAGTCTGATGCAACTAAGAAAGATACGTTAGATTTGGTGATTAGCCAAGTAACGCCTGCAACTGTTGACTTACATAACGGTGATGCTTCAGATACGAATGGTTCAGTGCCAGGTGCATCTGGTAAGGATACTGGTTTAGACATTGATGTTCGTAGTACCAAACCAAACCAGGCTGTGAATTTCCCACTTCAAGTTGATAATTCTGGTGTAACAGGTGATAACTTTAATCTAGCTATTGATCCTGCACACGCATTACCAGCAGGGTGGGATGTTAAATTCTATGTGGCTGATGGTAGTGGTAACCCAACAGGCGCACCATTAACCAATACTGGTAATATTAATGGTGGCGGTAACATTAAACTTGTTGCTGTAGTAACGCCTCCTGCGAATGCGCCAGCAGGTGATCAACAGGTTTACTTCAAGGTTTCTTCACCAGCGACTGGCTTAAGCGATGTGATGGTGGACAAGGTGACTGTTCAGGCAGATCGTAAGTTAAGTCTGCAAAATGACCGCATTGGCCAAGTTGCACCAGGTGGTACTGTTGTTTATAAACACACTTTAACCAACACAGGTAATATTGATGAGGGTGCAACACCAGGTAGCTTGCCATTTACCTTGACCAATGACCAATCTGGTAATGGTTGGGTAACCAGCTTGTTTATCGATGTGAATAACGACGGTAACATTGATGCAGCCGATACCTTGGTTACAGGTAATGATTTAGCAGCGCTAACAGGGTCGATTGCACGTAATGCTTCTGTGAATTTCCTCATCAAGGTTCAAGCGCCAAGCAATGCAACCCCTGGAACACCAAGTTCAGTTATCTTCACCATTAACCCAGCAACTGTGACTGGTATTGCACACGCAAGTATCTCTAATACTGACTTAACCACTGTGACTGAAGGTCAGGTACGTTTGGTTAAGGATCAGGCTTTGGTTGATTGTACAACAGGTACAAGCGCAACTTATACACAGAACACTGTGAGTGCCAAACCAGGCGAATGTGTGAAATACCGTATTGTTGCGACCAATGAAGGTAATGCAACTGTAACGAATGTGGTGATTAGCGATAATACGCCGTCATACACTACCTTGAAAGCAATCTCTGGTGTGTCTCCACTTGCAACAAGTGCAACATTGCAGAACACATCAAGTTATGTTGATGGCTATACAGGTACTGTTTCAGCAGAACAGTCGCCTTTAGCACCAAATGCAAGTGCAACATTAGAGTTTGTGATTAAAGTGAATCCACTTACACCATAAGCTTTATTCATTCACTTGAAATGAAAACAAATAACTATAGATGTGAACATTTGCCTAGGCAGGTGTTCATCTCAAATAAATTTTTGAATTTTTTAGACTATTTAGTTGAAGGGTAAGCGCTGTGCTACAACAGAAGCAATCTAACGCATTCCATAACATGACATTCATGTTATCAACGTTGACAGTATCAATATTGTCAGCGCAGTACGGTTATGCAGCGAATATGCCTGAAGTGGGTAGCTCTATCCAAAATATCGCCTATGCAACTTATGTTGCACCTGATGGAAAATCTCAACAATCTGTTTCAAATGCTGTGGAAATCAGTGTTTCTGCTTTATATGCGATCGCATTAACTTCACCTCCAACTCAGGAAATTGAACCGAATACCCGTGTAATCTGGGCAAACACACTCGTTAATAATAGTAATGCACCCGTTAATGTTCAGCTAGAAGCATTAACCATAAAAGAACTCAGCAACATAAAAATTTATATAGATAGTAATAACAACGGTCAATTTGATACAAATGACCAGCAGGTAAGTACCAACGTTGCTCTGACTATAGGCCAAAGTGTTCATTTGTGGGTGGTTGCAACGGCAAGTGCCACATTGACTGAAAGTCAGCAGTTAAATTTACCGTTAAAAGCAACACTTGTTGAGGATAATAGTGTAATAGCAACGGCTACAGATAGTGCCATCAGCTATGGACCACAACTGGTTGCAACCAAAGAGGTTGTCCAGAAAACTTTTGAGCCATCAGCCAATGCCAGCTATGACCTTAACTATACTTTGGCCATAACCAATCAAGGTAAAAAAGCGGCAAAACCAGTGGATGTGATGATCGATGGTCAGGCACAGAAAATGGTGCTTTTAGTTGATGATCTGCCTGCCAATACAACATTTAAGTCTGCACAGTTAAAAAATACGCAGGCCAAGGTTTTGTATAAGCAAACAGGCAATAACTATACAACGACCTTGCCAGGTGACTTAAGCAAGGTTGATCAATTGGTGGTTGGCTTTCCACAAATAGACGCCAATACAACGGAACAGGTTGACCTTACGGTCACAATGAACCGTAACATTGCCAAAACAACGGTTAAAAATACCTATAAAGTGTCGTATGCAACCACAAATAGCCAAAAAGAGGTATTGTCTAATCCTGCTTTAACCGTGGTAGGTGGTCTCGCAGCGATTAATAATAAATCTGGTGATTTCCAAAATGTCTTGACCACAGGCAGCGTGAATAAACCACTTTATCTTGAAGCGCAAAATGCCAGCTGTAATGCGGACCGTTATACTGCGGACAAGGTAAAGATTAAGATTAAATCAACCAAGACAGGTGATCTTGAAGAGGTCATTGGGGTAGAAACTGGCCCGAATACAGGCGTATTCCATTACACGCTACCAACCGCATTGGCAGATGTAGGTATTGCTTATGATTCATTATTACAAACAGTCAAACGCGATCAAGTACAAGTTATCCTGACGGACTGTCTGGATGCACAGGGTAATTCAACCCAGACATTTACCGATATTAGTACTCAGGTGCTTATTGACCCATATGGCACAGTGTTTGATGCCAAGACAGGTTTACCTGTGGCTGGAGCAACGGTCACTTTATTAGACCAGAATGGCCAGCCAATTGCGGACAATATTGCATACAAACTTGATGAGCAGACTGGAGAGCTGGTTACAATTCCAGCCAAGCAGGTCACCAATAGCGAGGGTGAATTTATTTATCCCCTTGTTAAAGCAGGAACCTACAGTTTTGTTGTGGATACAACCACAATTCCTGGAAATACACGTTATAGTTTTGTCAGTGATAAATCGGTTTATCCAAGTTTCCCTGCGGATAAGGCTGTTGATCTGGAATGGTCTTATGCTGGCAAATTTACCTTAAATAATGGTGATCCAGCACTCAATATTGATATTCCAATTGATCCTGATTTGACTGTACCAACCTCGCCGTTATTTGTACAAAAGGTTGCGACCAATAAAAACTCGGAAATCGGTGAGTTTGAAGAATATACCGTGACGGTTGCCAATCGTGGCACGGTGGATTCCAAAGATGTTTCGATTACTGATACCTTGCCTAGAGGCTTTATCTATGTTCAGGGTTCTATGCGTATCGATGGCACCAAGGTTGCTGACCCATTAGGTGGAAAAGGTCCTTATTTGAAACTTGGTTTAGGTACACTGACTCCAAGTAAGGAAGTTAAGGTTCAGTATCGCGTCTATATTGGTCCAAATGCCTTGAATGGTGATGGCATTAACCGTGTTCGGGCAAAAGATGGTCAGGGAATCGAATCAAACGAAGCATCTGCAAAAGTAGAAGTAACTCCTGGCGCAATGATCTCTGATGGCTTTATTGTTGGTAAGATTTTTACTGACTGTAACCGTAATGGGGTACAGGATGCAGGTGAAGTCGGTGTGCCAGGTGTGCGTATTTACCTTGAAGATGGTAGCTATGTGGTGACTGACAGTGAAGGTAAATATGATTTTTATGGGATCAGTGCCAAAACCCACGTTCTAAAGGTTGACCGTACCAGTTTGCCAGTTGATTCTGAGTTGGTGTTAATTGGCAATCGTCAGGCAGGTGATCCAAATAGCCGTTTTGTGGATTTAAAACGTGGTGAACTACATCGTGCCGATTTTGCAATTGCCAATGGTACAGGACAATGTTCCCAAGCCTTATTGCAACAAATCGCAGAACGTAAAAAACGCATTGAACAGGACAACACCAATTTAGAACAGGTGTTACGTTCAGACCTTACCATTGATCCAGTTTTTTCCAAGATTACCGATGTTAAAGGTCAGCCAGCAAGTGGTTGTATCTCGGCACAGGGAATCAGGGCCAATTGTAACCTTGATTTTTCCAAGGAACAGGCTAAGGAACTGAAAGAGGTTACTTTTGAACCAGAAAAATCTGGCGTTGCTTCTTCAGTTGCCTTGCCACTGACTGAAACATTGGCAGCAACTGAGAGTGTGCCAGCCGAATCCACTCAAGCTGCGAAAATGCTTAGTCTGGAAACAGTGCTGGAAAATGCTGCCAATAATCAGCTAGAAATTATCAACTTAAAAGATGGGCAGCTTCTTGGTTATGCCCAAACAGCGGTTCAGGTTAAGGGTGCTGCTGGCACACAACTACAACTGTGGGTAAATGGCACACAGGTTTCTGAGAAACGCATTGGTAAACGTGCAATATTGCCTGACTTACAGGTTGCAGGTCTGGATTTTATCGGTGTCGATCTCGCTGTGGGTAAAAACAGTATTGAAGTTCGTCAAGTCGACATGATGGGTAATGTTCGGGATAGCAAACAGGTCAATGTGATTGTCCCTGACCAAATGGATAAGCTGTTACTTGAGTCAGCCAAAGTACAGCCGCAAGCCAACGGCCGTGATTATTTTAACGTGACCATGAAAATTGTTGACCGTAATGGCACATTGGTTTCTACCAGAACTCCAGTTACGCTCGACAGCTCGATTGGTAAAATTGAGTTGACTGACCTGGACCCGAAACAACCTGGTATTCAGGTGTTTGTTGAGGGCGGTACACTTGTTGTGCCAATAAAGGCGCCAATTGAGGCGGGTGAAGGAACGCTGTCGGTTGAAAGTGGTATTTTTCATAGCAGTACACCAATACGTTTCTTACCTGATTTACGTCCGATCATTGCAGTTGGTTTGGTAGAAGGATCAATTAACTTTAAGAAATTTGACCCGAAACAGTTAAGCAATGTCGGTTCGCAGGATGGGTTTGAGGAAGAACTGCAAGAGATTTCATCATCGGACAATGGCAAAAGCAATGTGACAGGGCGTGCAGCCATGTTCCTGAAAGGGAAAGTCAGGGGTGAATATCTACTAACCCTTGCCTATGATTCTGACAAGGATAAAAACCAGCGTCTGTTCCGTGATATTCGTCCAGATGAATATTATCCAGTTTATGGTGACTCGGCAGCGAAAGGTTTTGATGGACAAACAACCAGTAAACTGTACGTGCGTGTGGATAAAGGCCGTTCCTATGCCATGTATGGTGATTATGTCACACGTACCGAAAATGATGAGGGCCTGGCTTTAGGTCAATATAGCCGTTCATTAACAGGTGTTCGTGGGGCTGTCGAAACAGACCGCTATAAAGTAACGGCCTTTGCTGCGCAGACCAATACACAACAGGTGACCAGTGAACAACGTGCCATGGGGATTTCGGGTCCTTATAGCATGGGCAATGTCAATACCGATGATGTGCTTGCCAATAGTGAAAAAGTTGAGGCGGTGACCCGTGACCGCAATAATCCAGGCCTGATCATTTCGCGTAGCACTTTGGCACGTTTTACCGATTATGAAGTGGATACCTTTAGCAACAGCATTTACTTAAAAGATCCTGTACCAAGTGTCGATGCTGACCTTAATCCAGTTTATCTGCGTATTACAGTGGAATCTGATCAGGGTGGGGATGAATACACGGTTGGTGGAGTTACAGGCTCGGTGAAGATGCTTGATCAGGTGAAAGTGGGGGGGGCTTATGTAAAAAGCAATAATCCACTGACGCAGGACCAGTTGGCGAGTGTCAATACCGTGGTGAAATTTGCCGACAAGGGTAAATTGATTGCTGAGTTTGCCCGTTCTGAAAATATCAATGACGGTTCAAACTCTTTAACACAGATTAACACCACGGCAGATGCAACAGGTAAATTATCGGGGAATGCGGCTCGTGTTGAACTGAACTATGCCTATAAGAATATGGAGCTGAAAACCTACCATAATCAGGCAAATACAGGGTTCTATAACACTGCGGCACCAATCACCGCTGGACGTAAGGAAAGTGGTATAAAAGGGCGTGCGCAACTGGGTAAGATCGGTTTGGCAAAACTGGAGGCCATCCGTACTGAAGATTTGCAAAGTGGTGTCAATCAGGGTGTTTCTGCCAGTATTGAACGTGCGATCAGCCGTATTGTGGCAGTTGAGCTGGGCCTGAAATATTATGATGAGTCTGAGAATCCAGCACTGTTGAGGGCTTCACAAACAGCGCCGTATCATGGTTTAACCGCACGTACAAAAATCACCACACAGCTTCCTTGGCAGGGTTCAAATGTTTTTGCTGAATATGAGCAGGATGTTTCCGAAGCTGAGCGTCGTAATTTTGCCTTGGGTGCGAATTACCAGATTAATTCAAAACTACGTGCCTATGGTCGCCATGAGTTGGTGTCCAGTATTCAGGGACTGTATGACCTAAATAACAATCAGCGTCGTAATGTCACAGTGTTTGGTCTGGACAGTAAATATAACAATAACGGTACGGCATTTAGTGAATATCGTGTTCGCGATGGCATCAGTGCGCGCGAAGCTGAAGCTGCAATCGGTTTACGTAACCGTTGGGAACTGGAAAAAGGCTTCTATGCAACCACCAGTTTTGAACAGGTGAAGTCATTGTCAAAAGCAGATACCGATAACCAAAATTCCGATAACACTGCTGCATCTTTAGGTGTGGAATATCTGGCCAATCCAAACTGGAAAGCTGTTGCGAGAATTGAAGCACGTTGGGCTGACCAGTCTGACACCATCCTGAATAATCTGGGGATTGCCTACAAATATTCCGATGACGTGACTTTATTGGCGAAAAATGTAGTTAGCCTGACTGATAGTAAGAATGAAAACAGTGGTGATCGCCTGGTTGATCGTTTCCAGGTGGGGGCTGCCTACCGTGACACTGAGCACAATCGTTTTGATGCACTGACCAAGGTGGAATACCGCTATGACAGTAACAAGTCAGATTTAAATAATCCATACTTAAAGCATGTCTATATTTTTTCAAATCACTTGAATTATCATCCAAGTCGCGATATTACCCTTTCAGGCCAATATGCAGTTAAAAATGTGGACACAACGTTCTCTGGTTTGGAGTCAAGTGGTATGACACATATGCTCAGTGGTCGGGCAATGTATGACATCAATGAACGTTGGGATGCGGGTATTCATACAGGCGTGTTATGGTCGAACATGAGTTCGGGCCGCCGTGTTTTGGTTGGGGGGGAAGTGGGCTATTTGCTGGCTGCAAACCTCTGGTTATCAGGTGGTTATAACTTCTCTGGCTATAAAGATGATGATCTGGTGGATAGTGACACAACTCTTCAGGGCGCATATGTACGCTTTAGATTCAAGTTTGATGAGAACCTGTTTTCTCGCAACAATTCTACCGTGAACGCTTCAAGAGAACCATAAAGATGAAATATGTCACACCTGCCTTGCGTCAATTTTATCGTGGTGCTGCAACTGTTGTGGTTTGCTGGAGCGTGATGGTTTGGGCAAAAAATCCTGATCATTTGGCTGCACCTGTTATGGCGCAAGATTCTCCAGATACTACAGCCCAGTCAGGTATTTATAATTCAAAAGATCAACAGGTTGCTGCCTTGCAAACACGTCTCGTTCCTTTTTTGAATGAACAGGGAATTGAACGTTATCATGCTGTCAAAGCAGCCGCATGGTTGACTTATGCAGCCCATGAGGGAAGTGAAAAAAGTGCAACGGTTGCGCGAAAGGAGGCCCTTGCCCAGGCGGAAATGATTATAGTGGCATTAGAGCAAGGTCAGGCTAAGCAGTTAAGTTTAACCACACCGATTCTGTCTACCTCAAGTGTAATGCGTCGGGATTTATGGGCAAATACTGAATTATTGAAACAGCATGCAGGTTTTTCCTGTGCCCAGTCTCAGATTGCACAGGCAGAGGTGATGCTGGTCTGGGCAGCCGCTGAACATTGTGAGTTGGGCTGGCGACATTCACGGGAGCTGTTTTTATCAGCACAGCGCTTAATTGATCAGGCAAATAGTCGGGCGTTTAGTTGCAGTGCAGATGTTCCTCAACAGCTTCCGAAAATTAGTTATCCATCTTTACAGGAACTGAATGGCAGTGAGCAGGGATGTCATGGTGTGGTCGGAACATGGCCGATTTGGTCGCCACAACAAAAAACAGTCATCTCTGAAAATAGCCAGGTTGCTGATCAACCTGTGCCGGATGTTGTACATTTTGCTTTGGATCAGGCAGTTTTATCGCAAGATTCCATCAATGTGCTCAATCAGATCGTGAACTTCCTAACAGCACATCCAGCTTACACCTTGACACTGTATGGATTTACCAATCAGCAGGCAAATGAACAATATAATTTAAAATTGTCCTTGCGTCGTGCGCAGGCAGTATCTCAATATCTAACTCAGCAAGGTGTTGCCCTAAATCGTATTGCGACAGAGGCAAAAGGTAAGACCCAGCTGATTAAAAATGAAAACCCGTATCACACAAATGGATAGCCAAATCCTATCCCTATACACCAAAGGCATGACGACACGAGATATTGTTGCCACATTCAAGGAAATGTACGATGCGGACGTCTCCCCAACGCTTGTGTGATTCATAGAGATCGTTTCAATTTAGCGATCTCTAAATCCATCTTGTAATTGGCGTGTTGAATCCGTTCATTGGATGGGTTGTATTGCTTCTGGACCTCATCAGAGAAAGGGGTTTCTTCACATAATTCAAAGTACCTTTCCATCGGTGTTTTACCTTTCAAAGCTGAATGTGGTCTCATCCAGTTATAGTCATGCTGCCATTCGGCTAGCTTGTCTTGGATATCTTCAGAATTAATATCGACAGTAGCGTAGAACTCAGATTTATCAGTCTTTTGAGAACGCTCTACCTTGCCATTCAAATGAGGTGAACCTGGTTTATTTGTAAGCGTCCGCTGAACACACCTTCTGAATTCATCCTATAAGCCTTAATTTAGTCCCCACTTAGAAACAAGTGGGGACTTAAATTTATGACTACAAATAACCAGACATCCATCGCATCTCTTACGAAAAAACGAAGAACATACAGTGCTCAATTTAAACAGCAGATCGTTCAGGCTTGTAAAGCGCCGGACGTTTCAATTGCTTCAGTCGCTTTGCAACATGGATTGAATACAAATCTTGTATCCAAATGGATTCGCTTAATTGATGCTAAGCCAGGGGATGATCGTTCCCCCACTACCGAATAAACCTGCATTTATTGCCTTATCCTGTTCTGGACCATTAGATCCTACTCCTACTGACATATTAACGGTTCAAATTACTTTACCCCACTCAAAAGCAGAAATTGGCTTGAAATAGCAAGTATCAGAAATATCTGCTTTAGCAGAATTACTCAAGGCGCTTGCAACATGATCCGTATTAATGAAATCTGGATATCTACTCAGCCCGGCGGCTGGAACAGGGCAAATTTCACTGGGCTAAAGTTCACCTTGGTGAAACCGTGGCCCTCAGCCGAAATTTAACTATAATGAAAATTTGGCTGAATTATATGAATCACAAACCTTACAAAGATTGGATAATAAGCTAATAATTTTGGTAATATGATCTACAAATTTGATCTCTAAAAATAGTTGAAATGCAGGTGTGGTAATGTCTTTAGTTTATTTCAGTGACAAAATAATTAAAAATATTTTTCACAACCTTGGCATCGACCTGAATCGCAGCGGTTTTCTGAAACACAGGGATGAGTTGAATCTAGGAGTTTTATTGGAATTGATACTGTTTATAAGATCACTAGATAAGATGAAAGGACATTATTTTTTAATCACATGGAATAAGTTCTATTTTCCGGTTTCTGCTTATAAGTTTTATCCTTTTAAATTTCTTAGTAATGATCTTGGTCTGAAGAATACCCGTAGGATGCATATTGATAATGTGGAATATAAAGTCAATTTATTTGAGTCGACATCACGGGTGGAGCTGTATTACGAGGTTCTCGATTTACATATTAAAAATGAGAAGTTAGTGAGGTTGAATGAACAATTACGTCCCACTCTGAATGAAAGAAGCAAGCCTACACAATTTAACGTTTTGCCTGCGAATTTCTTCCCTGATGTGTTTAGTGATATGAGTGTCGAAAATATTGCTTATATGGATGAATTTCTTGAAAAGTTCAGAAACCATGAGGAATTTATAAAGCGAAAAAATGACGAAAATAAAGCTATCAAAAAATTTCACGAATATTGTCATTATTTTAATGATGTAATGAGTCTAAATGCCAAAAGTTTTATTTTTACCCTTGAATTTCTTATACATGGTCTACAGAAATTATACGATCATACCCTCATCAATCTAAAAAAAGACTTTATGAACGCAATCAGGGGCTACAGGCAACTTGCTCAGATTTCAGGGTATATGGGGTTCTGGGATCTGGCAGAAAACAATAAATTGTGCTTCAGGATGATGTTCATTGTGCCTGATATTGGCATTGAAGCAGAAGAATGGATTGAAGATATCAGTTACTATTGGGAAAACATCTATTTTAATAAAATTAGAGAGGAGGAAATATATCAATTTACAGGCACAGATGCGATAAGATTTGAAGCGGTTGAGCTGCCTGTTGCATGGTCACATAAAAAACTTATCTCCCATTTTTTAGCAGTCGGCAAGAATAATCAGAATATGAAAAGGTTGATTTGTGAACATGCTGTTGCTTACATCGTACTATCTGAATTTTTTTACTGCCCATTCGAGCTTCAGCTATACCTGAAATCCATTAAGATGATTTCTGAGGAACAGTCTGAAGTGGATCAAGTGTTACGTCTTGAGGGGAAAAGAATGTACAGGGTGTTCAGAGGAAGCCTGCCAAAAAATAAAAATTAGTGTAACTTTAGCCTAAGCAAAATCCGATAGATTGGCGATTAGCGTTATGTAGATGAACGAACTTATCGAAACTACAGTGTAGAGTGCTTAACAGGTAATATATATTATTAACTATAAGTAATATATAAATAATATATTAAACATAAACAATATCTTATCTAGTTGATTGAGACACTTAGCACAGTATAGCCCATACTCAAATGGGCTATAGACTATGTATCAATAACACAGTATTAAAATATTCAGAACTAACCCTATAGTATGTTCCAAAGTCTATGAGCATATTCAGCTAAGCAGGATGATCACAACATCCTGCTTTAGAATCAAGATCAGTAAAAAAATATATTCCTCACTTACATATGAACCTTATGTTTCAGTGAGAACCTAAATGTACCAGAATATTCAATATGATCAGCTTTACCATGAAGCAGAAGTATTGGCAGCAGTAGACCATTTCATTCAAGAAGTTTGCTTAGGTAGTTATGATTTATATCATCAAAACCTGATGATAGACCTACAAAAATTAGTTCAGTCATTTAAGCCAATCTATAACGCTAATTTTTTCTATTGCAATACAGTGCAGATATTCATTGAGGTGGTGAACATCGTTGATCACACACTCCGTCTAATGCCGCAGGCAGACCATGATTGTATAGTCTGTTTTGATGATATGACAGTCTGGCATATTCTGACTTATATCCAATCATTATCAGGCTGTGTAAAACAGCAACTGATTGATTTTCAACAACGTGAATTAGAGAATCAGCATAGCCTTTTTGATTATACATCCACACTCATTCATCATTATGCGAGAACACTGGTGGTTCGAGTGGATTTATCTATCAAGAAAGAATATCAAGCCTTATACAACATCCAAGTGTTCAATAAAGCGCTAGAAACATTGCTACGGCGTATAGCCGATCAAGATACTTGTTTTAGTGGGTTATATGGTTATGCATGGGCATTAGAGCATGGGGTTAGTAAGGGCTACCATTGCCATCTTTTGCTTATGTACGATGGAAATATGCATCAATGTGGTTTTGAAATGGGGCAGTGGATAGGTGAGTGCTGGAAGCAGATTACACACGGATATGGTTATATTTTTAACTGTAACCATTCCGACTATATGGCGATCTATGAAGCGATGGGGACTTTAGGGATTGGTATGATTCATCGTAACAATGCCAGTGAAGTCTATAACTTTCTTAATTATATTGTCCCTTATTTGGTGAATGGCGAAAAAGAACAGCAGCATCTCCGAGTGAAAGATTCAGCCTATATGCGTAGCTTTGGCAGAGGAGTGGTTGATTCAAAAAATCGAAGAGGTTTATAAATATTGAATTTTCAATAGAGAACACAACTATCAGCAGTGTTCTCTATAGGGTCGGGTTTGAGATTAAAATGATAAATTTACATTGCCCTGATCTGTAATCATTTCAGCTTCAATGACCTGATCACCACGGCATTTCAGTAAATAGGATACCGTAGAACTATAGTTCATTTGCACAGGAATTTTGCTATAGAAATCTCCTGTATAAAAACCACAGCGACCACGGTTAATATTTAATCCCTCTAAAGTGAAGGGTTGTTCAGAAGTGGACTGAATTTCCAAAATATATTCAATTGCACCAGGCACATTAAACGCTGATTGAGATTCCCGACTGGAAATTTGGGCACGAACAGATATCTCTGGTTGCTCCATCTCCATCGGAATATTATTGCTATATTCAGGATTGTTGGGATCAAGATCAGACTCCATCATGGATTTGAGTGCTTCAGGATATTTATCCCAACTCTCAAGAAATGATTGAGCTTGTTTGACCGCAGCAGGGAGATATTCGGTATCATTTTCTACAATCTGAGTTAAAGCTTGTACTTTGGCTTCAACCTCTTCCTTGCTATATGGTGCATATTTAGATTGCTCCTGCTGTGTAGCAGTATTAGATGAGCTGCGTTCAGCTTGATCTGTAGCACTTTGTTGAGCTTGCTGATTGTTTTGACTACATGCGATCAGTAAAGTTGAAAGTGCTACAATGGAAAGTATTTTTTTCATGAATGCACTCCTTTATAACTTAGGTCTAATAACAACGAACCAAATGAATAATAGAATCAAAATACCACCGATGATTTTCCCTACTGTTGGAAACATTACCGCAGGCCAAACTAAGCCTTGTCCTAAATTGTAGGTAAATGGCTTATAGTTATACTGTCCCCAAAAGTGTTGATAGACGGCAAAGAAAAAACCAATCACTAAGTAGCCACTGATCACCCATGATTTAATATTTGAACTCATTTACTTTCCCCCAGCGGCAAATTTTGCCAATGCTATAAAAATTCCCATTAGGATCATGAAGCCAATAAATGGCAATCCTAAAAAGCAAATCACTGCAATAATGCAGATAATGCCTGCAAGTGTTCTCATGGCTATTCCTTCATGCACTGATAGGAAGAATTGACCATATCCATTTGGAAAGATTCAGATTGCTGTAAGGTGTATAGATTGTTTTTGAGTCCATCCTCTCCATATTTACTTTCGAGTTTGTCATAAATACATGAGCAGGTACTGCCATCAATCCCGCCTGTTTTACAACCACTGATAAATTGACGTTCAGTTTTACTAGCACAGCCTGATGCCATAAGTGCAAGTGTGATGAATGCAAGTGAAATAAGAATTTTCATCATTCCCCTTAATTTTTATTGTGTTATTTGGTGTGTAATAAATTTTGCTGATGTACTGAAACTCAGGCGAGACAAAGCTTTCCAAAGCTAAATCGCATTTAGATCAGTCGAATGAGCAAAAGTTGATGTGTGTTGCTAAGGCAAAAAGGGGATGGAAAATCGTTTTAAGGAAAACAATAAAGATAGAAAATGCTTAGTCATGGGTATGACTCCTTTGGCTATGAAAGAAGTTTCACCGCATTACTGCTAAATAATGGTGGCGAAACGAAAGAGGGTTAGCAGACTGATAGCCAATGGATCAGCACACCCGAAGGTGTCCCCCTCCCGTTCTGAACTGCACCCCATAAGTTAGA
>NZ_AMJN01000062.1:0-39503 GCF_000302435.1 Acinetobacter sp. TG2027
TGGTGCATCAGGTGCGCGCTTAGTCACTACAGCCTTAAACCAGCTTGAACAAACGGATGGTCGTTATGCCTTGTGTTCAATGTGTATTGGTGTGGGGCAAGGCATTGCTTTGATTATTGAGAGAGTTTAATCATGAGCCAGTTATATGCCAGTTTGTTTTATCAAAAAGACGTCACTGACATCTTTAGTGACTCATCTTTAATCAAATACATGATTGAGGTTGAAGTTGCGGTAGCGCAAGCACAGGCACAAGTTGGTGTGATTCCTCAAAATGCGGCTAATACCATTGCCCAAGTAGCTGAGCAGGCATTAGACAAGTTTGATTTTTCCGCCTTGGCTGTAGCAACAGGCTTAGCTGGAAATATCGCAATTCCATTTGTAAAACAGCTTACGGCAATTGTTAAAGATGTTGATGAAGATGCTTCACGTTACGTGCATTGGGGCGCAACAAGTCAGGATATTTTAGACACAGCTTGTATTTTGCAATGCCGTGATGCGTTGAACCTTGTGGAAGATCAACTTCAACAATGCTATGCGACTGCATTACAGCAAGCTAAGCAATATCGCCATCAAGTCATGAGTGGGCGTACTTGGTTACAGCAAGCTTTACCAATTACGTTGGGACATAAACTTGCTCGTTGGGCTTCTGCATTTAAACGTGATTTAGACCGTATTCAAGCTATGAAATCACGTGTGCTCACTGCTCAGTTAGGTGGTGCTGTGGGTTCACTGGCTTCTTTGCAAGACCAAGGCTCGCTTGTGGTCAGCGCATTTGCGAAGCAACTGAATCTGACTGTACCAACAAGCACATGGCATGGTGAGCGTGACCGTATTGTAGAAATTGCAAGTGTGCTTGGCATGATTGTCGGGAATACGGGCAAGATGGCACGTGATTGGTCTCTTATGATGCAAACCGAAATTGCAGAATTATTTGAGCCAACCGCCAAGGGTCGTGGTGGTTCATCGACCATGCCTCATAAGCGTAATCCAGTTGCGGCAGCATCCGTATTAGCCGCGGCGAATCGTGTACCAGCACTGATGTCTAGCATCTATCAAAGCATGGTGCAGGAACATGAGCGTAGCTTAGGTGCATGGCATGCAGAATGGCTGGCAATCCCTGAAATTTTTCAGCTTTGTGCTGGAGCATTAACTCGTACTGGTGAAGTTTTACAAGGTTTCGAAGTTAATGCTGAGCATATGCAGCAGAACCTTGACTGTACCAACGGGCTGATTATGGCCGAAGCTGTGATGATGGCACTTGCTCCAAAAATTGGACGTTTAAATGCTCATCATGTTGTTGAAGCAGCTTGTAAAACAGCCGTGGCTCAAAAGCAGCATTTATCTGAGGTTGTTAGTCAGTTAGATGAAGTAAAAGAACATTTTAGTCAAACAGAAATTTTGGAAATATTTAAAGCAGAAAACTATTTGGGCAACATTCAAGCTCAAATTGATGCTGTTCTGCAAGAAGCACAAGGAGAGCCAAAGTGAAACAGACTATTAGCAATCGCCAAGGAAAACAGTTAGCTGTTTATACCGACGGCTTAAAAGACGCTCCTGTGCTTGTATTTTCTAATTCATTAGGCACAGACCGTGGTATGTGGCAGTCACAGGTAAGTGAATTAAAAAGTCATTTTAATGTCATTACATACGACACACGTGGTCATGGTGAAAGTGATGTAATTAGTGATACCACATTGCAAAACTTAGCTGAAGATGTGGTTGATATTTTAGATGCCTTGAGTGTTGAAAAAGCTCATTTTTGTGGCATTTCAATGGGTGGAATTACTGGGCTTTGGTTGGGTATTCATCATCCAGAGCGCTTTTTAAGTATTACTGTTGCGAACTCGGCAGCCAAAATTGGTCAGGCGGAGGCTTGGTTGAGTCGTGCTGATTCTGTGGAGCAGAATGGTTTAGCTGAGTTGGTTAAAACCACGCATACTCGCTGGTTCAGTGAAAACTTCGACTATCAACACAACGTGGTTGCACAAACGACGATTCAAAGTCTTGCAAACACACCGGCACAAGGTTATGCGAATGCATGTCGTGCTTTAGCGTATGCCGATTTAAGAGATGAAATTGCACAAATTCAAATTCCAGTACTACTGGTTGCGGGGACAGAAGATCCGGTGACTACAGTAGCAGATGCTGAGTTTATGCAGCGCGCTATCAACAATAGTCAGATTGCTAAATTGGAAGCATCTCATCTTTCTAATATTGAGCAACCGCAAAGATTTACTCAGGAATTGACTAGGTTTATTCAGCAAATCTAATAGCTTAGTGATTTAAAAGGAATTGGCCTTAAGGAGGCAAATATGGCGTCTCAGGATTACGCTGCACCAAATAAAAGTATCGATGCTCAAGCATTAATTAATGATGCTCCACTCAGTAAGTATCAATGGATGATCGCAATCATCTGTTTCTTAATTATTTTTACTGATGGTATTGATACTGCTGCAATGGGTTTTATCGCTCCAGCTTTGGCTCAAGACTGGGGTGTTGATCGCTCTCAGTTAGGCCCAGTGATGAGTGCTGCACTTGGTGGAATGATTATTGGAGCTTTGGTTTCTGGCCCAACAGCTGACCGTTTTGGTCGAAAAATCGTTTTAGCTTTTTCGATGCTTGTGTTCGGTGGTTTTACTTTAGCATCTGCGTATGCAACCAACTTAGATAGTCTTGTCATTTTACGCTTTTTGACAGGTATTGGTTTGGGTGCAGCTATGCCAAATGCCACTACATTATTTTCTGAATACTGCCCAACACGCATTCGTTCATTACTCGTGACCTGTATGTTCTGTGGTTACAACTTAGGTATGGCAACCGGTGGTTTTATCAGTAGCTGGCTGATCCCGACTTATGGTTGGCACAGTCTGTTTTTACTTGGCGGCTGGTCACCTTTGATCTTAATGATTTTAGTGATTTTGGTTTTACCTGAGTCTTACCGCTTTTTAATTGTGAAAGGTAAGAATCCTGAAAAAGTACGCAAAATCTTAAATCATATCGCTCCAGCTCAGATCCAAAATGCGACTGCGTTTCACGTACCTGAAGAGAAAACTGAAACAGCTCAAAAGAAAAATGTCTTTGGAATTATGTTTTCTAAACCATATGCGAAAGGAACGCTTTTGCTTTGGTTGACCTATTTCATGGGCTTGGTGGTTGTTTACTTGCTTACAAGCTGGTTGCCAACACTTATGCGTGAAACAGGTGCCTCAATGGAGCGGGCTGCATTTATCGGTGGATTGTTCCAGTTCGGTGGTGTGGTAAGTGCTTTATTTATTGGTTGGGCGATGGACAAATTCAATCCGAACCGAGTTATTGCCATTTTCTACTTTGCTGCAGGTCTATTTGCGATTGCTGTTGGTCAAAGCTTAGGAAACTCAACATTACTTGCAGTATTGGTGCTTTGTGCAGGTATCGCGATTAATGGTGCCCAATCTTCAATGCCTGCGTTAAGCGCTCGTTTTTATCCAACGCAGTGCCGTGCAACTGGCGTGTCTTGGATGACTGGTATTGGACGCTTCGGTGCGGTATTTGGTGCTTGGATTGGGGCTGTACTACTCGGCAATGATTGGTCGTTTACCGCCATTCTTAGTTTATTACTAATTCCAGCGACTGCTGCGGCTGTTGCTGTATTTGTTAAATCACTTGTTGCGCATACCGATGCAACTTAATTGAGGTCTATCACAATGAATGATGAACAACGCTATAAACAAGGCATTGAGGTGCGGACTGAAGTTTTGGGTGAAAAGCATGTTGGTCGGTCTTTGCAAAACTTAAATGACTTTAACCAAGATTTTCAAAACTTTATTAGCCGTTACGCATGGGGTGAGGTGTGGTCTCGTCCGGGCCTACCGCGTCATACACGTAGTTTAGTCACTATCGCAATTTTATTGGCGCTTGGACGTGAAGATGAACTACGCATGCATTTACGTGCTTGCTTTAACAATGGCGTAACTAAAGAAGATTTAAAAGAGCTGATCTTACATAGTTCACTCTATGCAGGTTTACCTGCTGCAAACGCTGCAATGCATATGGCTGAAGAAGTCTTTAAAGAGTTGGGGATAGAAGTAAACCCAATTGCAGCGAAAGAACAGGATTAAGGAGATAAAGATGTCACAACATAGCTGGGGTGCTTATGCCCAACGTAATACAGATGATCATCCACCAGCGTATACGCCAGGTTATAAAACAAGTGTATTACGTTCGCCAAAAAATGCATTGATCTCAATTAATGAGACTTTAACTGAAGTTACTGCACCGCATTTTTCTTCAAATTTGTTTGGCCCAAAAGATAACGATTTGATTTTGAACTATGCCAAAGATGGTTTACCAATTGGTGAGCGTGTCATTGTCCATGGCTATGTTCGTGACCAATTTGGTCGTCCTGTGAAAAATGCACTTCTAGAAGTATGGCAAGCCAATGCTTCTGGCCGTTACCGTCATCCAAACGACAAGTTTATTGGTGCAATGGACCCTAACTTTGGTGGTTGTGGTCGTACCTTAACTGATGAAAACGGTTTTTATATTTTCCGTACCATTAAACCGGGTCCGTACCCATGGCGTAACCGTATTAATGAATGGCGTCCTGCACATATCCATTTCTCATTAATTGCTGATGGTTGGGCTCAGCGCCTGATTTCGCAGTTTTATTTTGAAGGCGATACGCTCATTGATACTTGCCCGATCTTAAAAACGATTCCTTCTGAAGATCAACGTCGTGCCTTGATTGCACTAGAAGATAAAAACAACTTTATCGAAGCTGATAGTCGTTGTTACCGTTTTGACATCACTTTACGTGGCCGTCGAGCGACTTACTTCGAAAACGAATTGACTTAATCGGGAGCACTAGCATGAATAACTGGAATTTTCAGGAACTAAAAGAAACTCCATCTCAAACAGGTGGTCCTTACGTTCACATTGGGCTATTGCCACAACAAGCAAATATTGAAGTGTTTGAAAACAACTTTAATAACCAGCTAGTACAAGATCAGACCAAAGGTGAGCGTATTCGTCTTGAAGGCCAAGTGTTTGACGGATTGGGTTTACCGCTACGCGATGTGCTGATTGAGATTTGGCAAGCTGATGCGAACGGTATTTATCCAAGTCAGGCAGATACGCGTGAGCAAAAAGCTGACCCAGCATTTCAAGGTTGGGGCCGTACAGGTGCTGACTTTGAAACGGGTGTTTGGAGTTTCAATACGATTAAACCGGGCGCGACAGCAGGCCGTAAAGGTTCAACTCAAGCACCTCATATTGCATTAGTCATTTTCGCTCGCGGTATTAACTTGGGTCTTCATACACGAGTTTATTTTGAAGATGAAGCTGAAGCAAATGCTAACGACCCAATTCTAAATAGCATTGAATGGGCACCACGTCGCCAAACACTTATTGCAAAACGTTTTGAAGAAAATGGTGAAGTTGTTTACCGCTTTGATATTCGTATTCAAGGTGATGACGAAACTGTATTTTTTGATATTTAAGAAACACCTAAGGTTACACCTGATTATTCAAGGATGCGTGTAGCCTTTTTAAGGATGAACGATATGAACATGAAAACATTATTAAGCCTAAGTTTGCTTGCACTCCCATTTTTTACTGCACAGGTGAATGCTGAACCTGTTGCTTTAGCTGCTCAAACACAACCTGCTAATACAGCCGTTAAAACGATTGTTCCGATTACCGCAAAAACCAAAGAACAAGCTTTGGCACAAGCTCAAGTCATTGCAAATACAGCAGATGCTGATTTGGCAGAGTTTCGTATCGATTTACTTAGTTTTGCGAGTGATACAAAACAAGTGATTGCTTTGGGCCATGAGTTGAAAAAGATTTTGGGCAATAAGCCAATGATTGCCACCATTCGTACGAAAAACGAAGGCGGCCAGCTTGAAATTAGTGATGGGGATTATGGTAAGACTTATCAAGCTTACTTAAAGAATCCGTTCATGGATTGGTTAGATGTTGAAATGTTCCGTGATCAAAAAGTAGTTTCAGAAATTGTTCAAAAAGCACATCAAAAGAAAGTGCTGATTGTTATGTCTAATCACGACTTCCAAAAAACACCAAGCCAAGATGAAATTGAAAAACGCTTGTTAAAACAAGACCAGATGGGTGCAGATATTCTCAAAATTGCCGTTATGCCAAAATCTAAACAAGACGTTTTCACTTTAATGAACGCAACTTTAAAAGTAAGTCAGCAAACCACTAAACCATTGTTAACGATGTCGATGGGGCAACTTGGTACGATTTCGCGTGTTGCGACTGCCAACATGGGCGGAAGTTATAGCTTTGGCATGATTGGTCATGCTTCTGCACCGGGTCAAATTGATGTGACCAAGCTCAAACAGATTTTACAAACAGTTCAACCAACAAACCCATAAATCATAAGGATATGATGAAATGAATACATTACGTTTAACTACTCTTGCATTAGGTTTGATGGTTTCAGGCATAGCTGCGGCTCAAACTTATGTGGTTGACCGTTATCAAGACGATAGCAATAAAGGCTCTTTACGCTGGGCCATTGAACAAGCCAATGCAAACCCAAGCGAAGCTAGCGACATTTTGATTCAAGCAGTAGGTAAAGCGCCTTATGCGATTAAATTAAATAGTGCACTTCCTGAAATTAAAGCACCTGTCAAAATCATTGGTACAGAGTGGGATAAAACTGGCGAATACATCGCAATTGATGGTTCAAATTATATTAAAGGCGAAGGTGCAAAAGCTTGTCCTGGTGCAAACCCTGAACAGTACGGCACCAATGTACGTACTATGACTTTACCGGGATTGGTACTGCGTGACGTCAACAATGTCACTTTAAAAGGTTTAGACATTCATCGCTTCTGTATTGGTGTATTAGTTAACCGCTCAAGCAATAACCTGATTCAACACAACCGTATTAGTAATAACTATGGTGGTGCTGGTGTTATGTTGACGGGTGATGATGGTAAAGGTAACCCAACCGCAACCACGACTAATAACAACAAAGTTTTAGACAATATTTTCCAAGACAATGGAGATGGTCTAGAGCTGACACGTGGTGCTGCGTTTAACTTAATTGCGAATAATCATTTTGTTTCAACCAAAGCAAACCCAGAACCATCACAAGGTATTGAAATCTTATGGGGTAATGACAATGCTGTGGTTGGTAATAAATTCGAAAACTATTCGGATGGCTTACAGATTAACTGGGGTAAGCGTAACTATATCGCCTATAACGAAATGACCAATAACTCGATTGGTTTTAACATGACGGGTGATGGCAACATTCTTGATAGCAATAAAGTACATGGTAACCGTATTGGTGTAGCCATCCGCTCTGAAAAAGATGCAAATGCAAGAATTACATTGACTAAAAACCTGATTTGGGACAATGGTAAAGATATTAAACGCTGTGAAGCGGGTGGTTCATGTGTACCAGATCAGCGTTTGGGTGCAATTGTATTTGCTGTGCCTGCACTTGAGCATGCCGGATTTGTCGGTTCTCGTGGTGGTGGTGTGATTGTCGACCCATCTAAGCAACAAAAAACATGTACTCAGCCAAATGAACAAGGCTGTAATGCTCAACCTAATCAGGGCATTAAAGCGCCTAAATTAACTGCAAATAAAGGTTTAGTTGCGGTAGAAGTCAATGGTTTACCAAATCAACGCTATCAAGTTGAGTTTTTTGGCAACCAAAATGCAGCTTCAAAAGAAGCTGAGCAATATTTAGGAACAATAACAGTAGCTACAGATGCACAAGGTAAAGCAAAAGCGAATTGTAAGCCGTCTGTAAAAGTTGCCTCAATTACAGCGAATGTAACTGATCGCTTTGGAGCGACGTCTGAACTGAGTTCGGCCTTGCAAACTAAATAATAACAATAAGGAAAGCGCCTCAAACCGAGGCGCAGCATAGAAATATAGAAATGATAAAAGGGACTTGAAATGCCAAATTTAATGAAATTGAGTGTGTTAACAATCGCTGTATTAGGTAGCCAATTTGCGCTCGCGAATGAGCCTTGGTCACAAGACCGTCAATGGTTGTTAGGCGGCTGGAATGGAAAACGCCAGCAATTAGAGCAGCAGGGCTATAAATTTACAGCTTCTATTATGAGCCAAAGCGCCACCAATTTAGATGGTGGTTACAACGACAGCAATACCTTTGAAAATGCTGCGCAACTTTCTTTAGGCGCAAACCTAGATTTAGAAAAAATCGCTGGATGGAAAGATACAACAGCGAGCCTAGTCGTGACTAAACGTGACGGCAATGCATTAACTCTTGAGCGTATTAAAGATCCACGTTCTAGCCAATTGGGCAATGCTCAAGAGATTTACGGACGCGGTAAAATCTGGCGTCTGTCTCAAGCATGGGTGAAAAAGGGCTTTGTTGATAATACTGTACATGTCAAATTTGGTCGTATGGGAATGTCAGAGGACTTTAATAGTTCTCAATGTGAATTTCAGAACTTATTGCTCTGCGGTGGGCAGTTAGGAAAATCAATTGGTTCAATTTGGTATAACTCACCAGTCGGTGTTTGGGCGACAAACGTTAAATATCAGTTTTCACCTGAATGGACTTTGGGGTTGGGTGTGTATGAGGTCAATCCAGACAACATTAAAACCGAATCAAATAGTGATGGTTTTAATCTGGATATGAACAATGTGAAGGGCGCCACCATACCGGTTGAGCTGGCGTGGAAACCAAAACTTGCTGCCTTTAATGGCTTGCCGGGTGAATATAAAGTAGGTGCACTGTACTCAACCGCAGAAGCCAATGATATTAAAACTGCCGGTAAAGTGCATGACGGGAAACAAAGCTTCTGGATTAATGCACAGCAACAACTTACCCATAAAGGCGAAGATCCGAAACGCGGTTTATATGTAAGTTTTAATGGCGTTGTAAATGATAAAGCAACGACTTTTGTTCAAAGTACGCAACAGCTTGCTCTTTGGTATAAGGGACCGTTTGATAGTCGTCCAAATGATTCGATTGGTTTTGGTATAGCCAATTATTTGGTCAATGATCGTGCTAAAGATAAACAGATCGCAACAAACGAAAGTCGTGGATACTATAGCTATGATTCGATTGCATCTGACTATATTCCAATTCAAGACGACGAACTAAATGTCGAGTTGAACTATACCTACCAATGGTCTCCGGCTGTCATGTTACGTCCAAACATTCAATATATCCATCAACCTGCTGGTGTAAAAGAGGTTGATGATGCTTGGGTGGCAGGCCTGAGTGTAAAAGTTAATTTTTAACAGTATTTATGGCTGGTTAGACGTGGTTTAACTGGCCCAAATGCTTGAACTATTCGGGTTCAGTATATGTGGAGTAGGATCTATGTCTGAGTCAGATTCTAAGTTTCATATCTTATTCAAAATATGGTGTTTTATATTAGGTTTAGCTTTATTAGCTACTGGTATTTTTTATATCGTAGGCGGTGGAAAGCTAGTATCTCTCGGTGGTTCTTGGTATTTCCTTATCTCAGGACTGTTTATAACCATTTCAGCAATTAGTATCTTCCGTAAAAAAGCGCTGGGTGTCTGGATTTTTGCGGCTGTTTTTGTTGGTACCGTAATTTGGTCATTTGTTGATGCTGGATGGGAATTTTGGCCGTTATTTTCGCGCTTAATGTTTCCTGCCGGTCTTTTTGCTGCCTTGCTATTTACTTTGCCTTCAATCCGACGTTACCAATTTCAAACGAGCTTGGCATCTTCATCCTATGCTGTAGGTGGATTAGTTGTTGTAGGTATGTTGATTGCGCTCTATCAAATGTTCCAACCGCATCCCACAGTAGCAAGTTCAGGTGAAAAACTACCTTTAGTACCAGTTGACCCTGCAAAAAAACAGGTAAATTGGGAAAATTATGGTAATGATGCAGGTGGTAGCCGCTTTGTTGCTCTCGATCAAATTAACCGAGATAACGTTCATAAATTAAAAGAAGCTTGGCGCTTTAGAACGGGCGACTTTACAACGGGTAGCGGTAATGGTGCCGAAGACCAAATGACTCCGCTACAAGTGGGAAATAAAGTGTTTTTATGTACACCACATAACAACATTTTTGCGATAGATGCCGACTCGGGCAAACAACTCTGGAAAGCTGAGGTGAACTCTACAGCCGATGCTTGGGAACGTTGCCGTGGTGTTGCATACTTTGATTCAACTAAACCACTTGTACAACCAACTTTAGCGGGTGCAAATGCAGTAACTGCGGTTGCAACCAATACAGCATGTCCACGTCGTGTATATACCAATACACCTGATGGTCGTTTAATTGCAGTGAATGCAGATAACGGTCAGCGCTGTGCTGATTTTGGTGTAAATGGAACGGTTGATTTGCTAGAAGGTCTTGGCGCTGGAACAAAAGCGCCACGTTTTGAAGTAACTTCTGCACCGACTATTGCGGGTACAACCATTGTGGTGGGTAGCCGTATTGCCGACAACGTAGCCGCAGATATGCCAGGTGGTGTTATCCGTGGTTATGACGTGATTACGGGTAAACTTCGTTGGGCATTTGATCCGCGCAATCCAAATCCTAACTATGTTCTTAAACCGGGTGAAACCTATAAACGTAGTTCGGCAAACTCATGGGCTGCAATATCATATGACCCGCAAATGAATACGGTGTTCTTACCTATGGGTAGTTCATCTGTCGACATTTGGGGGGGTAACCGTAATCCATTAGATCACAAATACAATACTTCTGTGTTAGCACTTGATGCGACAACAGGTAAAGAGAAGTGGGTATATCAAACTGTTCATAACGATTTATGGGACTTTGACTTACCAATGCAACCGAGTCTAGTCGACTTCCCATTAAAAGATGGTACGACTAAACCAGCTGTTGTCATTGGAACCAAATCAGGCCAATTCTTTGTTCTTGACCGTCTAACGGGTAAACCACTGACTAAAGTGATTGAACAACCAGTTAAACCTGCCAATATTCCGGGTGAACAATACAGCTTAACTCAACCTCGTTCAGTTGAAATGCCTCAAATTGGTAATCAGACTTTAACTGAGTCAGATATGTGGGGTGCAACGCCGTTTGATCAACTGATGTGTCGTATTAACTTCAAGTCAATGCGTTACGAAGGCTTATTTACTGCACCAGGTACTGATGTTTCATTAAGCTTCCCAGGTTCGTTGGGTGGTATGAACTGGGGTAGCATCGCTTTTGACCCGACTCATCGTTATATGTTCGTGAACGATATGCGCCTTGGTTTGTGGATTCAATTGATGGAGCAAACTCCTGAAGATATTAAGATTCAGGCCAATGGTGGAGAGAAAGTAAACACAGGTATGGGAGCTGTACCAATGAAAGGTACACCATATAAAGTGAATAAAAACCGCTTTATGTCGGCTCTAAGTATTCCTTGTCAAAAACCACCATTTGGCACCATGACTGCAATTGACATGAAAACTCGTCAAGTTGCATGGCAAGTACCATTAGGTACAGTGGAAGATACTGGGCCGATGGGTATTAAGATGGGCTTAAAGGCACCGATTGGTATGCCAACAATTGGCGGGCCGATGGCAACTCAAGGTGGCTTGGTTTTCTTTGCTGCAACACAAGATTACTACTTACGTGCATTTGATTCATCTACAGGTAAGGAACTGTGGAAATCACGCATGCCAGTAGGTAGCCAAGGAACACCAATAAGCTATGTTTCACCTAAAACAGGTAAACAGTATGTGGTTGTTACCGCAGGTGGAGCACGTCAATCACCTGATCATGGTGATTATGTGATCGCTTATAGCTTAGAACAATAATTAAGAAAGGCAAAAGAGAGTATTTCTCTTTTGCCTTATCCTTTAATATATTTTTTATATAAAAGAGTAAAAGTAAATTCTATATTTTTAACTAGATAGCTTTACCAAATAGTAAAAAAGTGCTTGATGTTGTTGCTAAACTTAAAATAGTCTTATGGTCAATTCAGCCTGAACGCTAGGTATAGCTTAACTATTGACCAGTTCCTTAGGATGTTTTACCTATAAATAAAGCCTTAACTTTTATTAAGTTTTGTTTAACTTAACATTGTGAATTTTAATTAAAAATAAACATTATTAAGTTTTAAACCTTAAAAATAAGGTGTTTTTTGTTGGAAAAACGAGCTTAAATATATACTTATATTATATTTATATAATTTATTGGGTTGCGCTAGAATGGTCGACGCAGATTATTACTATCCAGTAATAATTTGTATTTCAGGAATTTAAGCTTTTATGGCTTAAGGCTCATCGAAAGATGGGCCTTTTTTTATGGGTGAAAGAAAATATTTTGTCTTGCTCAATAGCCTAAGCAAAATTAAAAGTTAAATAATGAATAAAATCACAAAAAATAGTCTTTAATGACAAGAAGTGTATGATTTGATAAATTAAAGCCACTTGATAATAATAGGTGATGTAATGAGATTTTTGGTTCTTGCAACTTTATCTGGTTTAGCTTTGATGGGTTGTGCTTCTGTTCAGCAAGCACCGAATACACAAGAGACAATTCGCTATGCTTCTAGCCCATGTTTTGGCGCATGTCCGATTTATTCTGTAGAAGTAACACCTACAGGTTTAATTCGCTTTGAAGGCAAGCAATATACAAAAACAGTTGGTGTTAAAGAAATTCAAGGTAGCGTTAAAGATTATAAAAAACTTGCAGATGATCTAAAAACTTATCGCCCTGAAACAGGTACACAATCAAAAACTGCGGGTTGCCAGCAAACAGTGACCGACATGTCTAGCTATTACATTACTTGGATTCAACCTAATGGCACAGAAACTAAATTAAGCCATTACACAGGTTGTATCTCTCCAGCAAATAATAGATTGAATAAGGTTATGGAAAAGTTACCTGAACAATTAGGCATTAAAGATCTAATTTAATGACAAAAGCCCCAAAATCTTGGGGCTTTTTCTTGTTAAGAAGAATTATACACTTAAGAGTTTTATTTTAAGTATTTCTAAAAGAATCAGCGTATAATACAGATTATAAAAACATATATTGTTAAGAGTGGTTATATGTCAAATATTGTCTATGCCTTTTTTGGTGGTTTATTACTAGGCATCGCAACAGTTGGATATTTATATATAAATGGTCGTATAGCCGGAATCAGTGGTTTGCTTGCTCAAGTCATCAATCCTACTAAAGACACCTTTAAGAGTTCGGCATTCTGGTTTATTGCGGGCCTTGTGATTACACCTTTCATATATGGTTACTTTTATCAGCCTGAAATTGAAATTAAAGCTAATACATTTGCACTTATTCTAGCAGGTGTACTTGTAGGCTTTGGAACACGGTTAGGGTCGGGTTGTACAAGTGGCCATGGTATTTGTGGTATGAGCAGGTTATCAAAACGCTCGATGATAGCGACAGCAGTTTTTATGTTTGCTGGCATGTTAACGGTTTATATCATTCGTCATGTGATGGGGTAATCCTATGAAAAACATTTTTGCTTTTTTATTTGGTAGCTTATTTTCATTAGGTTTGATGATCTCTGGCATGTCTAATCCAGAAAAGGTATTAGGTTTTTTAGATATTTTTGGGCAGTGGGATATTAGCTTAATGTTTGTAATGTTAGGTGCTATTGCTGTGGCATTTATTCCATTTCAAAAGGCTATAAAAAATCCTAAAACATTCTTTAATGAACAAATTCAATTACCAACAAATACACAGATTGACCAAAGGTTAATTGTGGGTGCTTTTATTTTCGGTATAGGCTGGGGAATAGCAGGTATATGTCCAGCGCCCGCTTTAACTTTGATTGGATTAAGACATTTTGAAGCGCTTTATTTTATTGTCGCAATGTTATTAGGAATGTTTATTTACCAAATTTTAAATAAAGGAAATTAAGCCTATGCAACAACCTCTAGTAAAAGATTTTTTTGATGAAAACACCAATACTTTTAGCTATGTTGTTACGGATTTAGCGACTCGTCAATGCGCTATTATTGATAGTGTGCTTGACTACGATGCCGCATCGGCCACTACAAAAACATCCAATGCTGATCTGATCGTCGATTATGTCTTGGCGCAAAACTTCAAAGTACAATGGATTTTAGAAACCCATGTACATGCGGACCATATGACTGCGGCTCAATATTTAAAATCTAAATTGGGCGGTACAATTGCGATTAGTCAAAAAATCTCGGTAGTACAAGAAACTTTTGCAGCTATCTATAATTTTGATTTTAAGAAATTCAATGAAAATCAGCCATTTGATTATTTGTTTGAAGATTATGAACATTTCAAAATAGGGGAGATAGAAGCCTATAGCATTCCTACACCAGGGCATACGCCAGCTTGCTTAAGCTATGTGATTGCCGATGCTGTTTTTGTAGGTGATACCTTATTTATGCCCGATTATGGCTCAGCAAGATGCGACTTTCCTAAAGGAAGTGCTGCTGAGCTTTATGATTCGGTCCAAAAAATTTATACACTTCCCGACAATATGCGAATGTTTTTATGCCATGACTATAAGCCCGAAGGTCGTGATGAATATATCTGTCAAACAGATATTAGAACCCAAAAACAAAGCAATATTCATTTAAATCGACGAGTTTCCAAGGACTCATTCATCAAAATGCGTCAAGAAAGAGATGCTACTTTGGCAATGCCAAAATTAATTTTGCCTTCAATTCAAATTAATATGAATGGTGGAAATTTTCCGGAACCTGAAGCGAATGATATTCGCTATTTGAAAATCCCTTTCAATTACTTTTAGAAATAGCCTAAGCATTCATCCGCGATCGTTCAATCTATTCAAATAGCCTAAGCAAGATTTAAAGAACTTGTCTTAGATCCCGCGAAGTCTCTTGCAATAGAGGCAGAATATGTTGAATTAAATATTCTTCAGTTGTTTTCATAGTTGGAGAAACAATATTTAAAGCTGCAACCACTTTAAAGTCTTGTCCATAAATTGGTACGGCGAGCGCATGAACGCCTAATTCGTGTTCTTCACGCGAATAACACCAATCTTGTTCTCGAATCTCTTGTAGTAACTCTAAAAATTTATCATTTTCGACATGCGTATATTTAGTTAAACGCTGAAGAGGATATTTTTGGAGCCAGTCCAATTGTTCTTCTTGGCTTAAATGTGCCAGTAAAATTTTACCCGCAGATGTCGCATGAGCAGGCAGACGGTTACCTAAGTGTAAGCCGTATGGATTTACACGGTCAGTTTGTTGGTGGGCCGCACTACGAGCAATAGTAATGGCTTCATAACCATCAAGTACCATCACCGAATAAATGAGAGAAGTTTGGTTAGTTAACAGATTTAATAAAGGCTGAGATACTTTCGGAAGCTGGGCTGCACCTAAATAAGCTCCTGAAAATTTAAGAACTTTTGGAGTTAAATAGTAATAGTGACCATCTGACTCAAGATAACCTAAATATTCTAAAGTTAATAAATGACGCCTTGCTGCTGCTCGGGTAAGCCCAGTTTTTTCAGCAGCCATAGAAATGTTTAAACGATGTTGATTACTACTAAAGCTATCTAAAATCGCCATGCCTTTACCAATGCCAGCAATGTAATCTTCATGACGAATCGTTTTTTTGTTGTCCTGATTCTGGATTATCCGTTCATCTTTACTCATTACTGGTCCTTGTACGATAGAAGCTTAATAGATCAATTCGCTTTATTGAAAAAGTTTAATAATTTCATGTCGCAGAAATTGATGTCTTAAATTATCCCTTAAATCTTCGTGCCAAAACATACCCATTTTAATATTGGTTATCTCAAAAGGCAGAGAATGTAAGCAAATTTCATGACTATAAGACAAATGCTGTAATATCATTCGAGGCATGGTGAGTATTGCGTCGGCTTGGGCTCCTAAAACTTGTAACGCCGTTGAATAGTTTTGACAGCGCATAAATACATTTCTTGAAATTTTTTGGTGTTGGTTTAAATAAATATCTTCAAGTAAAGCGCCCGTACGGCGTGACGAAACACCAATGTGCCGACCACTGATATAACTAGCTAAATCGACTTCTTTAAGTTGGCTGCAAATGACAAACTCATCTGTTACCAAATGATCAAAGGTAATTTTGGGAGATAAGTATTGTTCTAGGTCAATCACGAAATCGAGCTGTTGTGTCGCCAAGTCCGCCATAATATGTTTTCGATCTAGCTTCATACTCACAAACTGCAAATCTAAATTAAGATTTTGAAAATGTTGAGCCAGTCTTGGAAGAATAATCGGTTCAATCTCATCATGAACGGCGATTTTTAAGCTTTTTAAACTTGTTGGATCAAAGACATGTTTCTGTTGGCTAATATTTTGGATGGTTAAAAGTGCTTGCTTCACAGTTGGATAAATCTGTTCTGCAAAAGGAGTGGCAGACATTTTATTGCCTACACGTATAAATACATCATCTTCAAGTTGCTGGCGTAAACGCTGCAAAGCATGACTTGCTGCTGACTGCGTAATATTGAGACTACTTGCAGCATTCGAAATACTTTTTTGCTCATAAATCGCGATAAAAAGCGGATATAAATTGATATCAATTCGGTGAAAAAAACTTAGGTCTAGACCATGTAAGTTATGAATATTATTCATGAGGTGTTATTTAATAAAATCATTTCATTCATATTAAGTTTCAAGTTATGTTGATGTAAAGACCAGATAATGATGTGAAGGAAAAAAGAATGTTTGAACTTTCAAAGAAAGCTCAAGATTTTGCTGAGCGAACAAGAAAATTTATTTTAGAAGAGATAGAACCTATCGAAGCAAAATTTTGGGAAGAGGTTCATGAGCTAAATCCAGATGGGAACTGGAAAAAATGGCAGTGGCCTGAACTGTTAGAAACTCTGAAAACTAAAGCTAAACAAGCCGGTCTTTGGAATATGTTTTTACCCGATGAAAAGTTGGGTGCTGGGTTAACTGTTCAAGAATATGCGCATATTGCTGAATTGACTGGCCGCAGCTTATTGGCACCTACCGTTTTTAACTGTAATGCACCAGATACGGGAAATATGGAGGTGTTATGGCGCTATGGCAGTGAACAGCAAAAACAACAATGGTTACAGCCTTTATTGGACGGAAAAATTCGTTCGGTTTTTTGCATGACGGAACCCGATGTTGCTTCAAGCGATGCAACCAATATGCAAGCGACTGCACTCATTGATGGTAATGAAATTGTTTTAAATGGCAAAAAGTGGTGGTCGTCTGGCTTAGGTGACCCAAATGCCAAAGTCATTATTTTTATGGCACATACTCCAGATGAAACTAAAGACCGCCATCATCAACACTCTATGGTTTTAGTACCGATTGACACGGCTGGTGTTGAAATTCAACGGATGTTACCTGTGTTTGGTGACTACGATGCACCACATGGACATGGTGAGGTTCACTTTAATAATGTTCGAGTACCTATTGAAAACTTTATTGGTGGAGCGGGTCAAGGTTTTGAAATTGCACAAGGTCGTTTAGGTCCAGGGCGTATTCACCATTGCATGCGCTGTATTGGGGCTGCTGAAAAAGCTTTAGAGCTTATGATTGATAGAGGTATGTCTAGAACGGCGTTTGGTAAAGAAATTTTAAAACTCGGTGGAAACCTTGAACGTGTAGCCGATGCGCGAGTCGCCATAGATCAAGCCAGACTTTTAACCTTGTATGCTGCTTATAAAATGGATACTTTAGGAAATATGGCTGCTTTAACAGAAATATCTGCAATTAAAGTGGTCGCTCCGAGTGTTTTAGAAAAAGTAGTCGATATGGCAATTCAGCTACATGGCGGTGTGGGTGTTTCAAGAGATACGCCATTAACGGGTTTCTTTGCCCAAGCACGTAGTTTACGTTTAGCTGATGGTCCGGATGAAGTACATAAAGGCATGATTGCCAAATTAGAGTTAGCCAAACGTGGTTATTTCGGTCGTCATAAGAAAGTATAAGTTTAAAGGAAGTGAATATGTCGGTAATTGATGTAGGCGGTGAAGTACGTGAAGGTGAAGAGCTTGATATTGGGGCAGTTGAAAACTGGTTAAAAAGCCAAGGTGTTGAGTTGGTTGGCCCAGCAGTCGTTACTCAATATACGGGCGGGGCGTCGAATTGGACTTATCGTTTAAAATATGAAAATACCGATTTAATTTTGCGTCGTCCTCCAAAAGGAACTAAAGCGAAGTCGGCCCACGATATGGCCCGTGAATATATGGTGCAGAAAAATCTTGCGCCTTATTATCCAGTGCTTCCTAAAATGGTTGCACTTTGTCAGGATGAATCGGTCATTGGCTGTGATTTTTATGTCATGGAACGCATTGAAGGTATTATTCCTCGTGCAAAATTACCGCCTGAGCTTGGCTTTAATGAAGAAGATGTTCATGAGCTTTGTGTAAATGTTATTGATAAGTTGATTGAGCTACATCAAGTTCCCTATGAGAACACGCCTTTAGCTGAACTAGGCAAAGGTGCGGGATATTGTCGTAGACAAGTTGAAGGTTGGGATAAACGCTATGAAAAAGTCCGCACAATCAACGTTCCTTCATTTAAATATGTCCGAAAATGGCTAAACGATAATATCCCTCAAGACTCGACGACTTGTATTATTCACAATGATTGGCGTTTTGATAATGTGATTTTAGATCCAGAGCATCCAACAGAAGTCATTGGTGTGTTGGATTGGGAAATGGCGACCTTGGGTGATCCATTAATGGATTTAGGTAGCGCTTTGGCTTATTGGGTTGAGCCAACGGATAATATGATTTTTAGATCAACACGCCGTCAGCCGACTCACTTAAAGGGAATGTTCTCTCGCAAAGAAGTCGTTGAATATTATTTGCAAAAAACAGGTCTGGAGCCTCAAAACTGGGCTTTTTATGAAGTCTTCGGTGTATTCCGTTTAGCAGTGATCGCCCAGCAAATCTATTATCGTTATTACCATAAACAAACCCGAAACCCCGCTTTTAAAGATTTCTGGATTGTCATTCATGCGCTACATATTCGAGCTTTAAAACTTATCGCGCAGCAAAAATTGCAAGAAAATGAATTTGCTCAGCAATCTCTACAGAAAATACAGGGTATTTTAAGAAAATGACCACAATTTATCTGATAAGACATGGGCAGGCATCATTTGGCAAAAGTAATTATGATGAGTTGTCTGAAAATGGTGAAGCTCAAGCGACTTTATTAGGCCAATATTTTAAGCAAATATTAAAAGAACAACCGTATGTGGTTGCAGGAACTATGCAGCGCCACGAGCAAACTGCAAAGCTCGCACTCAATGAATGCTTTCCAGATGCGATGATTCATCATAATAATTTATGGAATGAGTTTAATCATCAGCAGGTTTTTGCCCGCTATGAACCGCGTTTTGAAAAGCCTGAACTTTTAAAAGCTGATGTTGCACAAGAACAAAACCCGCGTGCTTATCTTGCCAAAATATTTGAAGGTGCCATTGGACGATGGACTGATGGCGATTTTCATCATGAATATGATGAGTCTTGGCCACACTTTAAAGAAAGAATCGAAACAGCATTGCAGCAAATTTGTGATGAGTTAGCAAAAACCAAACCTCGTTATGCAGTTGTTTTTACCTCTGGTGGTGTGATTTCTGTAGCAATTGGAAAATTGCTTGAACTCAGTCCTAATCGAACTTTTGCTTTGAATTGGGCAATTGCTAATACAAGTCTCACGACTTTGCGGTTGGTTGGAAATGAAGCTCAGGTTTTAAGTTTAAATGAACATCATTTTATAAAAGCTGAGCGTCCAGATTTACTGACATGGATTTAAAAATAAGGATAAAAGCATGGCAAAGACAATTTTAATTACAGGTGCAAGTTCTGGATTGGGCGCAGGTATGGCGCATGAATTTGCAGCGAAAGGTTATAACTTGGCGATTTGTGCACGCCGTTTAGAAAGATTAGAAACTTTAAAAACTGAACTTGAAAATCAGTACGGTATTAAAGTAATTGCAAAAAGTCTGGACGTAACTCATTACGATCAGGTTTTTGAAGTATTTCGTGCCTTTAAACAAGAATTTGGCTATTTAGACCGAATTATTGTAAATGCGGGAGTAGGCAATGGTCGCCGTATTGGTAAAGGTAATTTTGAAATTAACAGAGCCACAGCTGAAACAAACTTTATCTCTGCCTTAGCACAGTGTGAGGCGGCGACTGAAATTTTTAGAGAGCAAAACGCTGGTCATTTGGTGGTGATGTCATCCATGAGTGCGATGCGTGGATTACCAAAACATTTATCGACTTATGCAGCAAGTAAAGCTGCAGTTGCTCACTTAGCCGAGGGTATTCGTGCTGAATTACTGGATACCCCAATTAAAGTCTCAACCATTTTCCCGGGTTATATCCGTACCGAAATGAATGAAGGTGCTAAACATTTACCTTTTGAAGTTGACGCCAAAACAGGATGTAAAGCTTTAGTAAAAGCTATCGAAAAACAACTTGTAAAAGCTTATGTGCCACAGTGGCCGTGGTTACCCATGAGTATTGCTATGAAGGTTTTGCCTTTAAAGTTGGTCAATAAATTAGGATAAAAAATACCCCCTAAAGTTTAGGGGGTATTTTTTATTTAGAATTTTTTGGTGTAATTGACGAATAAACGGTCTTCGCCAAAGTCATTGCCGTGTTTTACGTTGTAATCAATACGAATATATTGCAGAGCGATGCCTTTTAAGAATGGTTGCTGAAATGCGTAGTTTAAAATCACATTCGACTCAGTTTCATGGTTCTTTTCACCATTGGCTGCTTTAAAGTCATGGCCATATACATATTTTACCATTGCATTTAGGCCTGGCACATAATCTTTAAAGTCGTAGCCATACATGACGTGGTAAGACTTTTCATCCTCTTTAAAAAAGCCTGTAGCGTTCCAGTTAATGAAATACGTCTCTGGTAAAAAACCATCTGGTAATGGGTAAGCCGATTCACCAATAATCTGTTGGTAACCTAAACCAAAGGTATGGTTTTTTACTTTAACCGTTTCAAGTAATCCAATGTTCTGCGCATCAATATCAAAGGTATTGCCGTCATCTTTTGCATTGAAGTATTTAAACTTAGAGGTGAGGGCAAAAGTTGGCTGTTTCCACGTATGTTCAAGTCCTACATAGTGTTTATTGTAGAGGTCTTCCAAATTACCAAAGTAATATTCACCCTTTAAAGACGGCGTGAATTGATAGCGCAGATCTATGTAATTTAAACCATCAGATTCTTTAGTAACCCCATTTGATGTGAAAGAAAACTTTTTAAAGTCTTCTTCATTTCGGGGAGATACTTTTTCCACTCGGCCAATTTCAGCATAGAGTTGATCTGAAAGCTGTGATTTTAAGTTGGTTCCCCAATACGAAGTAAGCAACTGACGACTAGCATCGACTGCCGTTACAGGTAAATCTAGCCAGAGTTCACCGACACTTAAAAGTGTTTTGTCATAGCCCAGTTTTAAAGTCGCGCCGTATTTTAAATAGTCTGAAGCCTGAGATTGCGTTTCTTTATTAAAAGGCAGAACAGTATCTGCGACGTGTTTGTCAGAACTTAAACGCACGGCGTATTGAACGGAAGCATCAGCCCCAATGGTGATAGGCTTGTCTGCTATGACTAACGGAGTGTCATGCATTTTCGATTTATAAAATAAAGACGCTGCCTGAGACCAACTGCCAGTATCTTTAAGTGCATCATTATCAAAATCGCGGTTGATATAGGCATTTTTTAAAGTGAATTTCCATTCATCTTCAGTTTGTTGATTTGGATTTGCGGCCCATGAGTTGCTGCACATAACTATTAAAGTGGCAACGGCTAAAGTGTGTGGTTGAAAGTGGTGAAATAATTCCATAATCCATTTCCCAGATGTATGCCAGTCCTCGGCACTACGTAATTTTGAATATTTCGGTACTCTCTAAGCGTTTAGTTAGAGAGTACATTTTTGCAATTGGTGAGACCTATTAATTTAATTTTTCAAGCTTCATGCTTTCACTAAAGAATTTGCAGCCTTTAAAAAGCAGAATTAGAGCCAGTACACAAGACAAACCACCCACAATAGATAAAGAAGAACCCACCATTAATGGGCTACCAAAAACTTTATCTGTAATAATGGCTACCAGTGTTGTACCAATACCGAGTCCAATTAAGTTACTCACCAAAAGGAAGAGGGCAGAAAGGCGTGCTCTAAATTGGTTTGGGGCTAACATTTGCAAAGCAGTTGCTGAAATCACTAAAGGGAAAGATGCAAAGAACATTGCAGGAATCAGTAAGCTAACTGAAAGCCAAAGCTGATCTGTTTGGGTAAAAAATGCAATTGGAATAATCAGGCCAACAATACCAATTACACCTGTGAACATCGGCGCATCTTGGCGACCTTTTTTAATAAACCAGTCATTTAGCCAGCCTGCACAAAATACGCCTAATGTATTTGCGACTAACAGAATCGTACCGAGCATATAGCCTGTTTCAGTCGGCGTGAGTTGAAACTTACGAATATAAAATGCAGGTGTCCAGCTAGTTAGGCTATAGAGTGCCATTGCATAAAAAGTAAAACCTAAATAATGACAAGCAAATGTTTTCGAATGTTTTTTAATAAACTGAAGACATTGTGTGAATTTAACTTGGTCAACTTGTCCATTTTGGTTGAGCTGTTGGCCTTTACGTGCAGGATCTTTAACGGTCAAAATAAACAGCAAACCAATAATGATGCCGGGTAAACCCACCACTAAAAAGGCAATTTGCCATGCTTTAAGGGCCCCTAATAATGGAACCTCAATGAGTGTCACACCTTTAAGCAGGTTAATGACATAACCGCCAACTAAGAAGGCAATACCTCCACCTAAAAAAGCGCCAATTGAATAGATCCCGACAGCACGCCCTAGTTTGTCTTTACTAAACATGTCGCTAAACATTGAATAAGCCGCTGGAGATAAAGCCGCTTCACCGACACCTACCGCCATACGGCTTAAGAACAGTTGAATAAAGTTTTTACTTAAACCGCAAGTTGCTGTTGCCAGACTCCAAACAATAATCCCGATTGAAATTAGTTTTGGTCGTGAAAAACGATCGGCAATGTAGGCTAAGGGTAAACCCATAACGGCGTAAAACAGTGAGAAGGCGAGGCCATGTAATAAGCTAAATTGAGTATCTGAAAGTTGGAGATCTGCTTTGATGGGTTCAATCATCAGCGCCAGAATTTGGCGGTCAATAAATGAAAATATATATGCCAACATACAAAGTATGACCACATACCATGCATAAGCATTGCTTTTCTTCTGTGTCCTTTCAACAGCGATATTACTTTGGTTCATACACTTAATCCTTATGTATAAAACGCTTAAAGAAATTGATATCTAACTTTTATTATTCCTCTAAAATTTTCGATATTTCCCCCTTTTAGATAAGAATAATAAATAGGCTAGAAATGAGTAATTTGGTCTCGTACAGACCGGAAGAGTGCGTCTAAACCCAATTAAGAGTTAATGGGATTTTTAAGATCATGGAATTATTATTTTCTTTTTATATGTAAAATTCCATTACTTATTGAGTATGTTAGAATACCTAAAAAGTATGTTAAGTAAACAGATAGTAATAATTTATTGAATTAAGAAACTGATTTTTATTTATTTTTTAATATTAAAAATTATTTTTAATAAAGAGCAGCGAGAAAAGAAGAACTGTTTCATGCTGCTCTTGAGCGTATCTAACCCGATATCAAGTCAAATAATCAACTTGATGGCATGAGATCAAATAATTTTTTTAACTGGTGATTTAAATTGTGAAGCTCATCTTCTGAAAAAGCATTTAGGATGCCTGCCAAGGTAACCACACTAATTTGATTAATTTGTTCAACCAGCTCAATACCTTTGGCCGTTAATTTCACCATCGAGATCCGTTCATCAGAAGTAGAAGAGTAGACCTCGACAATTCCATCTTCTACCAAGCGATATACAGCTTTTGTTGCTGTCGTTAACTTTAAAGTAGAAAGATTGGCAATGTCGGTAATACTGGCTTCCCCAAGGGCATTAGTGCTTAAAATAATTTTACGGCGTGTATTATCAATACCTAGCTTTTTTATTGATTTTTCAATCAGTTGTGAATACTTTCCATTCACTTGGGAAACCCAAAAAAAAGGAAAATTTTGAATACTCGACGGTTCTTTATTAGGAAGAAATTGTTCTAAATGATCAAGCATAGCTAAGCAATAACTTAGTGAAAAAAGGGTAATCCTATTATAAATAAAATTTTGCATATTTCCTTAAGAACAAATTATAAAAAATACTTGACAATTCCAGTAAATTTTCCGATATTTTAATTAATCAATAAAAATACATGGAAAAGTGAATGAATATTGTTAGCCAAAGCGTGCACAAAGGAAGTGGCAAGCTCAAGGTCATGGTCAAGGACACAATTGATATTCAAGGCCTAAAAACCATTGCTGGCAGTCGAGCTTTATTAAATGTTGAACCTGCTCAAGATGATGCTGAAGTAATTAAAAATATTCTAAAAGCAGATTGTGAAATTATTGTGAAAACAAATTTGCACGAATTGGCTTTTGGTATTACAGGCATTAATCACGCTTTTGGTACACCCATCAATCCTAAATATCCTGAACTTATTCCAGGTGGATCTTCGAGTGGCTCAGCCGCAGCCGTCGCTGCAAAACAAGCTGATTTTACTTTAGGCACCGACACGGGCGGCTCTATTCGTATGCCTGCTGCGTGCTGCGGAGTTTTTGGTTTAAAACCGACTTTTGGTCGCGTGAGCAGAAAAGGTGTATATCCGCCGTCAAGTTCTTTAGATTGCGTTGGCCCTTTTGCAAATTCAGTCGAGATGATTGAAAAGGCCATGCAAATTATTGATCCAACTTTTAAACCTACTGAATTTACTAGTGCACCAAAAATTGCTGTTCTCGATGTAAAAGCAGATGACGTTATTTGGAACTGTATTCATCAAGCGCTTCGAAAAGCCAATTTAGAGACCGTTTTAGAAAAAGTTGAACATTTTGAAGCGGCTTATGACGCAGGCATGCAGATTATTAATTATGAAAATTGGCAAGCTTTTGGTGAGTTAACCAAAACAGGTTTAATTGGTTCTGATGTAAATGGTCGTTTATTAAAAGCAGCACACACCACTTTAGAGCAAGTAAAACAAGCCGAAGTTGTGAGAGCGCAACTGACTCAAGAACTCGATGCTTTATTAGAAAAATATGATGCATTGGTTCTACCGACACTTCCGCAAATTCCACCGAAAGTTTCTGAAGCTGAAAACACAGTCGCGTTTTTGAATCTTACAGCTTTAGTTCGACCATTTAATTTATCAGGACATCCCGCCATTTCAGTGCCACTTGAAACCAGTGAAGGTTTACCTGTGGGCTTACAGATCGTATCGAAGCATCAAAAAGATGAGCAATTATGCGCAATAGCTAAATTTTGTGTTGATGCAATGCAATAAATTACAAGGAGTTAGATGATGAATAAGTTATCTAAAATGGAGTTTGCTTCTCAAGACAAAGCAATTGACTTAGATGCTTTGTGTCAAGAAATTCGTGAGCGTGCCTGTACAGGTGAATTTGATAATCAGGCGTATGTGAGCCAAGACATTATCGAAAAACTTAAACAGATTGGTGTTTACCGTGCATTAGTTCCAAAACGTTTTGGCGGTGAAGAATGGTCACCACGACAGTTTTGTGAATTGATCGAAACTTTATCTAAAGCTGATGGTTCAGTGGGTTGGGTGGCAAGTTTCGGTATGAGCCCTGCATATTTAGGAAGTTTGCCAGAAGAAACGCTTAAAGAATTGTACCAAAATGGGCCAGATGTGGTCTTTGCTGGAGGTATTTTTCCGCCACAGCCTGCTGAAATTACCGATGAAGGTGTAGTGGTTCGTGGACGTTGGAAATTCTCAAGTGGCTGTATGGGAGCTGACATTGTTGGTGTAGGAATTTCACCGCTTAAAAATAATGAAATGCAAGGCTTACCTCGCATGGCAGTGATGCCTGCAAAAAAAGCTAAAATCGAAATGACTTGGGACACCGTTGGCCTAAAAGGTACGGGAAGCCATGATTTAGTCGTTGAAGACGTATTAGTCGAAAAGAAATGGACCTTTGTACGTGGTGAACCTTCAAAACTAAGCGAACCATTTTTTAAATATCCGTCGCTTTCTTTAGCGACTCAAGTATTAACCGTGGTGGGTATTGGGGTTGCAGCTGCCGCATTAGAAGAATTTGAAAAACTGGCGCCGGGTAAAGCATCCATTACAGGCGGTTCAGAAATTGCCAACCGCCCAGTGACTCAATATGAGTTTGCTCAGGCAGATGCAGAATTTCAGGCTGCAAAATCTTGGTTTTATCAAACCATGGATATTGTCTGGAATGAAATTATTGCTGGTCGTGAAGCAACTGCTGAACAGATTAGCGATATGCGTCTGGCATGTACCCATGCAGCTCGAGTTAGCGCCAAAGTCACCCGAAAAATGCAAATGCTTGCGGGCATGACAGCGATTTATACCAACAATCCATTCAGCCGTTTTGTGAATGACACCAACGTGGTGACTCAGCATGCCTTTATGGGTGATGCAACTTTACAAAATGCAGGCTCAATCAGTTTCGGGTTAAAACCAACCCCAGGTTATTTATAAGTTTTAATTTTTTAAAAGGATATTGAAATGGAAGCTAAAAAATCATTACGCGTTTTGTTCTGCATGGGTATTAACCAAAACTTTTTTGACGCGGAACCTGCTGAAGCAAAAGCAGTTTGGGCCGCGTTTGGTGAAATGTGGAATGGCATTCATGACTTACCGGGCGTACATGTTTTTGGAAATCTTGATGATGACCAAAGCATGGTTGGTCCAAGTGCTGGTTGGCCTTGGACAACCTACTTGCTTGCTGATGTTCCGGATATTGAAACCGTACATGCCGCTTGTAACTTGTTTAGAACGACCGTAGTGGGTGAAGGGCCATACAAACTTTGGAAATATTGCAAAGTTGAAGCTCGTGTTGGGCGTGAATTGATTATCCAACGTTAAGGCGATGGCAATGAATGACAAAGTGAATATGGCAGAAATCATAGAACGACTAGAACAGTTAGAAGCGCACACCGCGATTCGTAACTGCCTGAACCGTTATATGGAGATCTGTGACGAGCTTAATGCAAATACAGACCTTGATGAGCTAATGAATCTTTTTAATCAGGACTGTATTTGGGAAGGTGTTGGTGAGAAATATGCCAAATCTTTTGGCCGTTATGATTCTTGGCAGTCGATTTACGACATGTTTAAAAGCTATACCCAAAAAGAATCTCACTTTGTTATGAATGCACACTTTGTAAATTCAGAACAAATTTATGTAAATCAAAATGATGCAAATGCTTCTTGGCTCATGTTGCAAACATCAACCTTTAAAGATGGCCGTAGTCATCTGAATGCAGCAAAGCTCAATGTGAAGTTTCAAAAGCAAGCAGATGGAACATGGAAAATTAAACATTTCCAAACACAGAATATTTTCAGTCGTCCCGTATCGCATTGGCACAGTGAAGCTGAATTGCCGGTACCTTCCGAGGAATGACCCAGGACATATTTAAAAGGACTATTGATATGAACAGTATTATCCCAACGCATAACATTGGCATTGATTACGATGCTTTGGTTCAAAGTGACCGTGCCCATACTTCTCTTTATAAAGATGAACGCATTTTTGATGAAGAGATGGAAAAAATCTTTTATAGCACTTGGGTGTGGGTTGCGCATGCCAGCGAAATTCCGGAAGGCGGAAGCTATAAAACCATTAATATCGGTAAACAGCCTGTGGTTGTGGTACGTGACCGTAAAAAGAAAGTCCATGTACTTTTAAACCGTTGTCGTCACCGTGCAGCAACCGTATGTGAACATAAAAAAGGAAAAACTAATAGTTTTGTGTGCCCATATCACGGTTGGAGTTATGCACTTGATGGCAGTTTACGTGGTGTGCCATCTCCGGAAAGTTACGGCGATTGTTTAGATAAAACAGAATTACCACTGGTGAGTCTACGGGTAGAAGAATATAACGGCATGATCTTCGCTTCATTTAAAGAAGACATTCAACCGCTTGAAGAGTTCCTTGGGCCAGCAAAAAAATGGATTGACCTGTTTATGAAACAAGGCGCGGGTTATCCAATTAAAGTGTTGGGCGAACACCGTTTCCGTTTCCCGGGTAACTGGAAAATCCAGCTTGAAAATACCACCGATGCATATCACTTCCCGTTAGTACACAAGTCATTCTTAAGTTCTGTAGATGAAAAAACCGAAGAACTCTTTAACTTCGAAAACCAGCCGGGCTTTGTTGAAGACTTAGGTAATGGCCACAGTGTTATGGTGATGATTCCTGAACTGGTCGATTTAGAAGAAGACTTAATGGAGCGACCAATTCAAGAGCGTTTTGAAGACTTGGCTCAAGCTTTACGTGACGAAGGGCATGAAGAATTAGAAGTACGCCGTATTGTTCGAGCAGTTGGTGGTTCGGGCTTTAACTTAAATTTATTCCCGAATATTGCATGTTCGATGGCGTTCTTCCGTGTTTTACAGCCAATTTCAGTGGCTGAAACAGAAATTCATCACTCGGTAATTACCATGGATGGTGGCCCGCAAATTGCCAACCAATATCGCTTACGTTTGCATGAACATTTCCAAGGCCCATTTGGTTTTGGTACGCCAGATGACTCTGAGGCTTGGGAACGAGTACAACACGGTGCAAATGCGGGTAATGATTTATGGATCATGCTCAACCGCGGTTTACCGGGCGAAGTCAAAACCGAAGATGGTTTAAAAAGTGATGTCAGTGCTGAAACAGGTATGCGTGCAGCCTATCAGCAGTGGAAAAAGATGATGACGGCTTAAGGAGAGAGCAATGAATATGAATCTGCAATTATTAAATGAAGTCACTGCTTTCATCTGGGCTGAAGCAGATATGTTGGACCACAGTGAATACCGTGAATGGCTCAACTTATGGAATGAAAAGGGTGTTTATATCATTCCGATTGACCCAAACCTCACTGACTACGAAAACAACTTAAATTATGCCTATGATGATAATCATATGCGTACTTTACGTGTACAGCGTCTTGAAAATGGTGAAGCAATTTCTACAGCGCCTAAAGCAAATACTGTGCGTAGCATTTCTCGTGTACGAGTGATTCAAGATCAGGATGATGAAATCGTTTTACGCTGTGCTCAAAACTTACGTGAATTCCGTAAAGAAAACCTCAAGCATTACACAGCCGATATTACCTACCATCTAACCCGTGATGATGATACTGGTTTTAAGATTAACCGTAAAATCATTAATTTGGTTAACTCAACCGATACCTTGGCTGGTATTAGCTACATTCTTTAGGAGCGGTAACATGAAACAGGTTGTTTTAGTGACAGGTGCTGCTTCTGGACTCGGTAATGTCATTGCTGAATATTTTGCGAGCCAAGGCCATCAAGTGATTTTGTCGGCAAGTACGCTTGAAAAAGCCGAAAATGCCAAGGCACAAAGTCAATATGCACAAAATATGTTTCCAGTGAAATTAGATATTTCTGTCGAAGCAGATTTTCATGCAGCAGTGCAATGGATTGAAGAGAATTTTTCTAAACTTGATGTGTTAATTAACAATGCCACCGTCACCAAAGCAACGCCAGTATTAGAAATTACCGCAGCCGATTTTGATTGGGTGACCCAAGTCAACCAACGCGGCACCTTTCAAGCTTGTCAGATTATTGGTCAATATATGGCTAAAAAAGGCTATGGACGCATCATTAATATGGCGTCTTTAGCGGGACAAAATGGCGGTACTGCAACGGGTGCACACTATGCGGCAACCAAAGGTGCGATTGTGACGTTAACTAAAATTTTTGCCAAAGAGTTTGCGGCAAAAGGGGTGACGGTCAATGCGGTTGCACCGGGTCCAATGGAATCACCAATCGTTCATAGCGTAGTGCCAGACGAAAAAATGGAACAGTTCATCCAGAATATTCCGGTTAAAGCCTTAGGTAGTATGCATTTTATTGCTGAAACTTGTGGGTTGCTTGCGAGTCCAAATGCGGGGTTTGTGACTGGTGCAACATGGGATATTAACGGTGGTTTATTCATGCGTTAAGCCAATCGCTTAACCATGAAAAGGGAGTTAAATCATGACTACACTTTATGATGTTGTCGTTAAAAATCGCCATGTGGAAGGTGGAAATATTGCAGTCATGGAATTTGAATCTGCAACTTCTGCAACATTGCCAAAAGTTGAAGCGGGTGCGCATATTGATGTGCACTTACCAAATGGTATGGTGCGCCAATATTCACTTTGCCAAAATCCAAATGACGAAGGAAAGTTTCGCCTTGGAATTTTACGTGACCCTGAATCACGTGGTGGCTCAATATCCGCTTTTGATGAAATTAAAGATGGCATGCAAATTCAGGTCAGTAAGCCAAAAAATTTATTTCCACTTTTAAAAGCCAAACATAGTGTCTTGATTGGCGGTGGAATCGGGATTACGCCGTTAATCACGATGGCATATCAACTTGCACATGAAGGCGAATCATTTGAGCTTCACTACTGCGGCGCTAGCCCAGAAAACTGTGCTTTTGTTGATGAAATTAAAAATGGTGAGTTAGCACAATACACAACTTTCCATTTTAAATCCGAAGGTGCAAGCCACAGAGCATTTTTTGAATCTGCCATTAAAGATATTGATCCTGAAAGTCATATTTATACCTGTGGTCCAGTCGGTTTCATGGACTGGGTGATTAACCTTGCCACGACTCACGATTTTCCTGAGCAGCAAATCCACAAAGAATATTTCCAAGTTGAAACTGACACCTCGGGAGATTCATTTGAGGTGGTGGCTGAGCGTAGTGGAAAAATCATTATGGTTGAAGCTGGCGAAACCATTTTGCAGGCTTTGGCTAAAGAAGGCATCGAGATTGAAATGTCTTGCGAGCAAGGTGTATGTGGAACCTGCATGTGCGATGTAATTGAAGGCGAACCTGATCATCGAGATGTTTATTTTACTGATGAAGAAAAAGCCAGCAATGAACAAATATTGGTGTGCTGTTCGCGCTCTAAAACACCGAGACTAGTTTTAGATATCTAATGCTCTCGCGATTTATATGGATGTATGAGAAGGTTTAGGAGAAAGATGATGAATGTATTACAACAAATAGATGATTTTACGGTCGATCCACTACAGTTCCGACGAGCATTAGGAAATTTTGCAACAGGCGTTACCATTGTTACTGCACAAAATGCACAAGGTGAAAAAGTAGGAGTCACTGCAAATAGTTTTAACTCGGTGTCACTCGATCCACCGCTTATTTTGTGGAGTATTGATAAAAAATCTTCAAGTTTTTCAGTGTTTGAAGAGGCGACACATTTTGCGGTCAATATTTTATCGGGTACGCAAATTGAGTTATCTAATAAGTTTTCGAGACGCAATATTGATAAATTTGCAGACACCAATTTTCAACTTGGTGCAGGACGTGCACCCATTTTAGAAAATTGTTCTGCGGTGTTTGAGTGCGAACGCTATCAAGTGATTGAAGGTGGTGACCACTGGATTATTGTTGGTAAAGTGGTTCGTTTCCATGACCAAGGTCGAAGCCCACTGGTCTACCATCAAGGCGCATATTCTTGTGTCATGCCACATCCGAGCCTTCAAGTTAAGCAAACTGAAGAGAACGGCGTAGACCAAACACATTATGGGCACTTATATAATAATGTCTGCTACCTAATGAGCCGTGCTTTTAAAGCTTATCAAACCGACTATATTCCTAAGCAAATGGCTTCGGGTTTCCGTACCAGTGAATCACGTCTTTTACTGGTTTTAGCCAGTGGTACTGCTTCAAGTAAGGAAGATTTACCGCGTGATATTGCTATGCCAATGCAAGGAGTTGAAAGGTCGGCTGAAATCTTAAAATTTGAAGGATTATTGGTCGATCACGATAATTTGTATGCACTGACCGAGAAAGGTAAACAAACGGCGCAGTATTTATTTGATATTGCCGACAGCCACCAAAATGAGGTGTTTAAAAAGTATTCTGAGGAACAAAAGGATATTTTTATCACCATGCTGCGAGATTTTGCAGGAGTAGCATAAGTCCCATTAAGCTGATAAATTGAATTGATTTATCAGCTTCTTTACATCTAGCTGACTATCAACATAAGAATTCCAAGGATAAGGAATTTTTGGCACACAATTTGTTTATCAATAAAACAAGATTGCAAATAAGCCAAGACAGTGCACCACCACAAACACAAAATTTTGAGCGGTGGCACATGTATAGAGAGGTAAGGGATGAACCAATATGTAAGCGATGCATTACTCACATGGACGCACCATATTAAAAGTGTGTGCGGCAATTTCGAAACCGATTTTGACGGAACCCGTAATTTATTCATTGGTGAGGTTCAGTGCTTTTTATTGGGTGACACCGAAATAGCTTTTATCAAAAACAATGCCAATAAAATTGTCCGAAAAGCCGATGAAATTGATCGAGTAAATAATCGTTTTTGTTTTTTAATTTTGCAGTATTCGGGAAAAATGCTGCTCGAGTATAAAAATGAAACCTTAAGCCTAAATGAAGGCGATATTGTCTTGGTCGACCCAGTCGAAACAATTTCGATGTACCCGCAAGGTTTGGTAAGCCAGATTTCAGTGCACCTGTCGCGTGAAAAATTACTTAAAGAAAATATTAGTACTGAATATTTTGGAAAACTGATTACTCAAAATATGAGTGGTTTTTTACTCAAGAATATTTTGAAAAATATGTCTGCTGAAAACATTAAGCTTTGGTATGCAACCGAAGATGGCAATGCTTTTGAAGATGCGTTAATTGCTTTAATCAAACCCACAATTAATTATAAAAATATAAATAGCTCAAATAACCTGATGGAAAAAGCTGAGCGCTATATTATAGAAAACTTAGCAAAACCCGATTTAACACCTAAATTAATTGCAGAGCATATTGGGGTATCACTACGACATCTCTACCGTTTATTCCTTCAAGAAAATTTATCTATTAACAAATATATACAGCTCAAGCGCCTAGAACAAGTCAAAGCAGATTTGCTTGATAAAAGAAATAAACAAAGCTCAATTACCCAAGTTGCCTTGAAATGGGGTTTTTGGGACGGTGCTCATTTTTCAAAGATCTTTAAAAAAACATATGGTATCTCCCCTAAAGAATTTAGAGAGGGTATGTCGGTTTAATTCTTTCATCTCTCAATGTCATTTTTAGACAAATTCGACGTCATTCTTGAACAAGCTAGCCCTATGTAACTGTGTTGAAATTAAATTCATTAGAGCAGGTTAGATAAGCTTAATAACCATAAAACTATTAAGTTGGTCTAATGAATTTCACTCACAGGAAGTGCATTTTAACTGTCTGATTCAGATAGTTCAGGGATAGATGAAAAGGATGAAACCAATGCGTAAACAACGATTATTGAATGACATACAAAAAATACTGGCACTTAACTTATCAATCGCTGCAAGCTTTTGGGGACTCAATACTCAAGCGTTTGCGCATGGTGGCAAGGCCGACATGGTCTCACTTTATCAAAACATGAGTGAGCAAGGCGCTAAAGTTGTTAAAGATGACTTTACTAATACTTATATGATCACCAAAGGTTCTATGGTGGTTCGAGCTAAACCCAATTCAGATCAGGTTTTGGTGAATGGCAAACCTTTCAAGCTCAATGTGCCTTTATTAATTAAAGATGGTAAACCTGTTATTGGAAAAGATTTTTTTAATGAAGTATTCCAGTCTGGGTTGGATCAAACTTTTAAAATTGAAAATACGTTTCACCCGCTCAATAGCTTAAATTCTGACGAAATTAAAAAGACATTTGATGTGATTAATCGCTCGAAATACGCCTATAAAAATATGCGTTTTGCCGAGTTAAAGCTTAAAGAACCTGAAAAAGCCAAAGTTTGGGATTACTTCATTAATCACAAAGAGTTTAAAGAAGATCGTATTGCCTCATTTATTTTGTTAAAGGGGAGTCAAGCGATTGAAGGTGAAGTTAACCTTAACACTCAACAAGTCACAAAATGGAATGTACTTAAAGACACTCATGGAATGGTGTTGCTTGATAATTTTGAAGCCGTACAGCGCGTAATTGAGACGAGTAAAGAATATCAAGACGCGTTACGCAAACGCGGCATTACCGATGTGAAGAAAGTGATCGCTACTCCGCTAACTGTTGGATATTTTGGCGGTAAAGATGGTCTGGATAAACAACTCAATATATTAAAAGTCGTCGCTTACCTCGATGTTGGGGATGGCAACTATTGGGCGCATCCTATTGAGAACCTAGTTGCTGTAGTCGATTTAGATAAAGAAAAAATTATCAAGATTGAAGAAGGCGCAATCATTCCTGTGCCGATGGCAAATCGACCTTATATGTCGAATAAACCCGTAGCAAGTAAGCTAAAACCACTCAATATTACTGAACCTGAGGGTAAGAACTTTAGCATTACCGGTCAAACCATACATTGGGGCAACTGGTGTTTGCATGTGGCGTTAGATTCTCGTGTTGGCTTGCAGCTTTCAACTGTGACTTATAAAGATAAGGGCGTAAAGCGTAAAGTTATGTATGAAGGGAACTTGGGTGGAATGGTAGTTCCATATGGTGACCCTGATATTGGATGGTACTTCAAATCTTATTTGGATTCTGGCGAATATGGTATGGGAACACTTACCTCATCTATTCTTCCGGGAACAGATGCACCCGACAATGCAGTTTTACTTGATGCCGTGATTGCAGACTATAAAGGCCAGCCACAAGTGATTCCAAATGCCATTGCTGTGTTTGAACGTTATGCAGGACCTGAATATAAACATCACGAAATTTTTGGCAATCAGGATGCCAGTGAAGCCCGCCGTGAGCTTGTCGTGCGTTGGATTAGTACAGTTGGAAACTACGATTACATGTTTGACTGGGTATTTTCCCAAAATGGTGTAATTGGAATTAATGCGGGTGCAACGGGTATTGAAGCTGTTAAAGGTGTTAAAGCACGCACCATGCATGACAGTACTGCCAAAGAAGACACCAAATATGGAACTTTAATTGACCATAATATTGTGGGTACAACGCATCAGCACATCTATAACTTCCGCTTAGACATGGACGTAGATGGGGAAAATAATAGCTTTATGCATATGGACCCTGTAGTGAAAGCCAATGACAAAGGTGGTGTCCGTACCAGCTCAATGCAAATTGACAGTAAAGTCATTACGAATGAGCAAAATGCAGCTGAAAAATTTGATCCATCCACTATTCGCTTACTCACGAATTTCAACAAGGAAAATAAATTAGGTAATCCGGTTTCTTATCAACTCATTCCTTTTGCAGGTGGAACACACCCTGTGGCGAAAGGAGCCAATTTTTCTAAAGATGAATGGTTATTTAAACGTTTGAACTTTATGGATAAGCAAATTTGGGTGACTCAGTACAATCCAGACGAACGCTACCCTGAAGGGAAATATTCAAACCGTTCAACTCATGATACAGGGTTAGGACAATTCATTGGCAACAATGAAAATATTGAAAATAAAGACCTTGTGGTGTGGATGACAACAGGCACAACCCATGTGGCACGTGCTGAAGAGTGGCCAATCATGCCGACAGAGTGGGTGAATACACTCATCAAACCTTGGAACTTCTTTGACAACACCCCGACTTTAAACTTGGGTGAAGAAGAGCAAAACACGCAGCACGACCATCACTAAACGGGTGCATGATCTAGGGTGGGTAACGAATAGGTTACCCATATCTGAGCACGGTTAGGCCGTTCGCAAAAAGGAATTTCTCAATGAAAAATTTATTTTCTCAGGTTATGAGAGGGACTTTCTTTGTCTCATTTTTTTCAACTGTGCATGCTAGTGAGCTAGAAATTAAGCCAACATTTGAAGCAACTTTTGGAGCTTTTAGTAGTGGTAAAAGCTATAACGGCGAAAACCTACATGATGAAAGAATCAATTGGCAAGAAGGCCATCTTAAATATGGTGCTAAAGGACAATATACCTTTAAAAACAATCAACTCTATGCAAGCTTGAGTGGTATTAGCTCGGCAACATTTGGTGATGGAGACGCAGGCCAAAATAGTAATGGCAAAGAACGTAAAACAGATGTGAATGAATGGATCATTGGTTTTAAAGACGGCACCAATAAAGATGAGTTAACGACCTACGATTTAAGTATTGGTCGACAAAATATCATGATTGGTGACGGGTTCTTTATTGCGGGTGATGCGTTAAACCTCGGTATAGCGTCTGCGGATGGCACACTCGATCGGGGTGGAGCATATTATCTGGCAGCCCGTCGAAGCTTTGATTTTACAAGTTTGCTTCAATACAAACCGCAAGAGAATACAACGCTAAAGCTGGCTTATTTAAAGTCAGATAATAAAGCACAATTTTCCCCTGAACTCTTTGTGACTGATCTGATGTATCAGCTTAAAGATAAGGGCGTTGGGTTTACTTACTTAAATGTATTAGACCTTGAAGATGCTGAACACGTTTCAGGGCGCGAAGATCTTAAAAATTATGCTTTACGTTTGAATTATCAACCTTTACCAGAACTGCAAGTTAAAACTGAGTTTGTAGTTCAAGATAAAAAAGATGGCCAAGAAAATGCTGGCTACTTAGCGCTGAACTATAACTTTTTATCTTCAAAATATACGCCTTCATTAGGCTACCGTTTTAGTCATTTTTCAGACCAATACGACCCTATGTTTTATGGAAATACGGTCGGCTTTGGTACATGGTTTCAGGGTGAAGTTGCGGGAAACTATGCTGGACCATTCAATAAAAATGCAAATATTCATCAAGTTTCTTACATGATGAACTTGAAAGAAAATTTTATGTTGGGTGCTTTGGCCTATAAGTTCAAAACAGTTAATAAATCTTTAACTAATGTAGATGGACATGAACTAGATGTGTTTTCAGTTTGGTCGGTTAATAAAAAATTCAATGTTATTCCTTTAGTTGGGCTCTATAAACCGAAACACGATATCCATAGTGGTGGTACACAAAACTACGATGACAAGACCAATGTATATGCGCAGTTAATTTTGCAATACATCTATTAATAAATCCTTTTAAATGAATTGAGAGAAGTAAAAATGAGTGAAGTTCAGATTTTACAAAGCGTGCAACAATTTATGGCACGTCAACACGGACATTTTATTGATGGAAAGTTAGTTGCTGCCGAGCTTTTAGATAAAGTGGATATTGTAAATCCATCTACTGAACAAGTCGTTGCTCAAATTAGCATTGGTAGTCAACAAGATGTCGAAAGCGCCGTCAAGAGTGCTGAACATGCTTTTCAAAATGCTTGGGCTGAAACTACGCCGTATGAACGTGGCGTTAAACTAAATAAGTTAGCAGATTTAATTGAGCAATATGGTGAAGAACTTGCACAGCTCGAGACGTTGTCTACAGGAAAACTTATCAATATTTCCCGTCATCTTGAGGTCGCACAATCCGTTATTTTCTTAAGATATTTTGCAGGGTGGGCAACCAAAATTAATGGTCAAACCATGCAACCTTCTATTCCTTCTATGCAAGGTGAGAAATATACGGCCTTTACTTTAAGGCAACCAGTGGGTGTAGTTGCAGGGATTGTGCCTTGGAATTTTTCACTGATGATTGGCGTTTGGAAAATCGGTTCAGCTTTAACAACTGGCTGTACCATTGTGCTTAAACCAAGTGAGTTCGCCAGCTTATCTTTATTACGTTTAGCTGAACTTGCCATTGAGGCAGGTATTCCTGCTGGTGTAATTAATGTGGTTACGGGTAAGGGCGATACAGGGCAATATTTAATTGAGTCGCTGCTCGTTAAGAAAGTTTCGTTTACAGGTTCAGTACCAACAGGTATTGCGATTGGTAAACTCGCGATGAGCAGCGATTTAACCCGTGTAAGTCTAGAATTGGGCGGTAAAAATGCCATAGCTGTTTTAGCCGATGCAAATATTGATGAGATTTTACCGACTTTATTGCAAGCAACTTTTGTGCATCAAGGCCAAGTTTGCGCATCCCCAGAGCGGTTTTTTGTACATCGTACAAAATATGATGAACTAGTTGATAAACTCTCGAAAGCACTTTCGCAGTTTAAAATTGGATCAGCTATGGATGAAGGAAGTATGTTTGGTCCGCTCTCTAATCAGCCACATTTTCATAAAGTAAAACATTATTTAGATATGGCAAAAGCCAACAACCAGATTATTGCTGGTGGTGAGGCTCTAGATCAGTCAGGGTATTTTGTACAACCGACTTTAATTTCCTTTAAAAATACAGATGATCCTTTATTTTCTGAGGAAACCTTTGGTCCGGTAGTTGGTGTAATGCCGTTCGACACTGACGAAGAACTTATTCAGCTTATGAATCAGTCGCGCTTTGGTTTAACCGCAAGTATTTGGACAAATGATTTATCTAAAGCATTGCGTTTAATTCCTAAAATTGAAGCAGGGACTTTGTGGGTCAATATGCATACGTTCTTAGATCCCTCAGTTCCATTTGGCGGGGTAAAAGCTTCGGGAATTGGCAGAGAGTTTTCAGATGCATTTATTGAAGATTACACCGAATTAAAATCGGTGATGATTCGATATTAAGTTTCTACGAGATATAAAAAAATGGCCTTTATAGGCCATTTTTTTTGAATCATTAAATTAACCTAATAAAAAATCCTTTAAGATTTTATTAAAAGCTTCAGGCTGCTCGACATTAGAAATATGAGAGGCATCTATTTCTGCAAGTTTTGATTGTGGAATGCGTTGCTGCATAAACTCACCATCTGCAACAGTCGTTACAGGATCTTGAGTTCCAGCAATCACCAATACAGAAATTTTAATGTCTTTTAACTGTTCACGGACATCCGCTTTAGCCAAAGCCTCACAACAATTGGCATAACCCATTGCGCTGCCAGCACTTAAGTCGTTACATAGGTTGTTGACGATTGAAGCATGACTTTGGATAAAGGGATCTGTAAACCATCGCGAAGCTGCTGTAGCGGCGATCGGTTGTAAACCTTGCTCACGTACTAATTTTGCACGGTCAAGCCATGCCTGTTCTTGTCCAATTTTAGCGGCAGTATTTGCAACAACTACATGACTAAAACGGTTAGGGTAGTGAATCGCAAGCCATTGACCTGTTAAACCACCCATGGAAATACCACAAAAAGCAGCTTTGCTAATATTCAAATGATCCAGTAAACGGACAACATCTACACCTAATTGCTCTACAGTGTATGGACCATTAGGTGTAGAGGATGAACCGTGGCCACGAGTGTCATAGCAGATCACAAAGAATTGATCTTTTAATTCATTAAACTGTTTTTGCCACATACCATAATTGGTGCCCAAAGAATTGGAAAACACCAGAGCAGGGGAAGATGGCTCGCCAAAAGTTTGATAGTTAATTTGTGCATCGGCAGATTGAAAAGATGGCATTTGTTTCTCCTTAAAGTGCTTCAACACGTTCAATAATCAAAGCAATGCCTTGTCCCACACCAATACACATTGAACACAAAGCGTAGCGACTACCTGTTTGTTCAAGCTGGTTTAAGGCTGTAGTGACTAAGCGCGCACCTGATGCACCA
>NZ_AMJN01000063.1:0-1237 GCF_000302435.1 Acinetobacter sp. TG2027
TGATCCTAGCCAAAATAATGGACAGTACTTCCCTCTAAAGATAACGTAACGTTAACTTTGGAGATCCAAGAAATGGCCAAACGTTTTAGTGCTGAATTTAAACAGCAAGCAATTGATTATGCACTTTCAAACTCACACGAGCCTATAGCTGCAATCGCCCAGAAATTAGGTGTGGGTTATTCAACTTTAGACAAATGGATTCGTGAAACCAATCCAGTGGGTTCAAGCAAACGTCAACTTTCACCAGAACAACAGCGGATCTTGGAATTAGAGAAAGAAGTCAAACAGCTCAAGGAAGCCAATGACATCTTAAAAAAAGCGCATGTGTACTTTCTAACAGATCATGCCAAGAAAAGTACACGGTAATTCAAGATCTAGATATGAATGAAGTCACGGTATCTTCTGCCTGTAAATACCTAGGTGTCAGCACTTCAGGCTATTATGCCTGGCGAAAACGTCAGGCCAATACGGTAGAGAAATATAATGATTTAAAAGCCGTATATTGGCAGCATCATGCACGATTGGGTGCACCTTCATTGGTACATGACATGCATGATTTAGGTTACAGCATGAGTGAACGCACTGTTGGAAGAATGCTGAAAAATCTGGGTTTACGCAGCAGGATTGCGCGTAAATACAAGCATACGACTGATTCAAACCATCGTTTGCCTACAGCACCCAATCTGTTAGAGCGTCAATTTACAGTCATTCAGCCTAACAAGGTTTGGACAACGGATATTACCTATATCCGTACCAAGCAAGGTTGGCTGTATTTATGTGTGATGCTGGATCTATTTAGTCGTCGTATCGTGGGGTGGCAAACCAGCCATCGAATAGACCGCCAGTTGGTGTGTGATACGTTTAACTATGCAATGGCTCGTCAGGGTTATCCAACTGGTGTTATGGTTCATTCGGACCAAGGTTCACAGTACTGTAGTCGTGATTTTAGAGCGCTGTTACTGACAAATGATTGTACTCAGAGTATGTCTAGACGTGGAAACTGTTGGGATAATGCAGTGACTGAAAGCTTCTTTCATACATTGAAAGGTCATGTGGTCCATGGCAGTGTGTTTGCCACTCGAAAAGAAGCGAATGCTGTCTTGTTTGACTATATTGAGATTTATTACAATCGGGTCAGAAGACATTCTGCAAATGGCTGGTTAAGCCCTGAAGCCTTTGAGAAGAAATATTTTAAGAATTTAGAGGGATTTGTTGTCCACGATACTGTCTAGGATCA
>NZ_AMJN01000064.1:0-21894 GCF_000302435.1 Acinetobacter sp. TG2027
GATTAAAAGATCATTTATAAAAAATGGAACTTACACAAAATAATTTACAGGCTCCAACATACCCATTATCTTCAGCTGACCATTTAACACGGTAAGTATATTGTTTACTATCCATTTAACACCCCATCATGTTTTAAGTTTATGTATAAAAGTACGATTTTCACTTACTAGTACTTAAATAATCACCCCACCACTGCATCATTTCAGTCCGTTGAGCTAAATAGTCAGCGTGATTATAGCTGGCACGGGTACGGTTCTTATCAATATGTGAAAGTTGTGCCTCAATCCAATTATCTTGGAACAAACCTGAGTCATTCAAAATGGTACTAAAAGTAGAACGTAATCCATGAGAAGATAGTTGATGTTTGCCATACCCCATCTTACGTATGGCCATATTTAGAGTATTAAAATGAATCGGTTGATTGTGTTTGCGAGGGCTAGCAAAAAGGTATTTTTCACCGTATGACCACTGCATGACGTCTTTCAAAATCTCTAAAGCCTGATTTGAAAGTGGAACTAAAAAATCTGGAATCTCATGGCCTAATATAACTTTTCGTCGAAACTGTTTAATATGCAAGGCAGGTATTTTCCAGATTTTTTCATTTAAATCAAAATGATGAGGCTCAGCCAATAACAATTCGGCCCCTCTCACGCCAGTATGTAATTTGAACATCAGTGCTTTTTTAATAATGGGATGGGCATCCAATTTTTGTAATTTATTCTTAAAATCAGATATTTCCTCCGCTTTCAAATACGGATAATTTTTCTTGATTTTGCTGTTAATGGTGATTTTATTTAAACCATGAGCGATGTTGAACTCACAATAACCCATCGCTACAGCGTAGTCATAAATTTGGTTCAAATAACTACAAGCTTTTTTGACAGGTTCTTTTACTTGGCGTCCCTCTATTTTTTTGATTACTGAAACCAGGTCATAGCGCTTGATGTTTTGAAAAGGTAAATCCTGAAGGTCTGGATAAATATCTTGCTGTAAGCATCTTTCTGCTAACTGTAGTACACCACAGCGGGGTAGATCGTTGAAGGCATTCTTCAGTTTGAACTGTAACCACTCCTCCCCGACCTTACCAAAGGTGATAAGATTAGAGGCAGTATCATGTTCAAAACAGAAATTATTGTCTTTAAAGTCATCTCTGACTTGTCGTGCCTTTTTCAGCGATAAATCAGGATAAAGACCTAACTGAATGCGTCGACGTTTTTTAGTTTGTGGATCTGTATAGCGATAGCACCAAGATTTTCTTCCACTCGGCTCAATCTTCAGGCTAAGCCCATCTTCATCGGATAAAAAACAGGTTTTTTCCTTGCAATGAGCTTGGCGAACTTTAATATCAGTAAGACTCATGGAATTTAAATGAAACCTAATAAGGGGTTGATTGGATCAATTATATCAAAATAGAACGCTTTATATATGATGCGTATGTTACGCATCACATATTTTTATAAGTATTTGTTAAATAAAGTTTATATCTAGATTGGCTATTCCTTAGTGACCAATTAATTAACCATTGATTTCGCAAGTCTTAAATTAGCATTTGAAGTGCAACTCTATGTTATGACTATTCACAGTTCCGTTCCATGATTCATGGTTACTTATTACTTATGTTACTATGTCAGGGGCGATACAAGAATTAAGGTAACCTTATGAAAATAGCGAATACGAAATTACTAGCTGGTGCTTTTATGGCCCTAACTTTAACTATGCTTAGCCCAGCCGTACTTGCAAATGATAACAATGATATACGAAAGACTGTTGTAGTTAAGTTTGCAAAAAAAGCTTACTCTGCAAATTATTACGGAAGGATAGAGGGATACAAGTATGATTCCTACAAATTTTATGCTAAAAAAGGGCAAAAGTTAAAAGTGAAGTTGACTGGAGGAAATGTTGAAGCTTACTTATGGGGTAATCAATTAAAAGACTCCATCAATATTGGAGAATATTCTCCAGAGCTTGATGATAATGGTATTTATATTTTACCTGCTTCAGGTGAGTATGAAATTAGAGTATTACAACCTAGATCACAGGCAAGAAAAGATAAAAAACCTCAATACTGGATGAGTATTAACATTAAATAAAGACTTGCTAGATTCTTTTAATCTTTTATACGAGGGTTCAAAAACTATTGCCAGTTAAGCGGGGCGTGATTTTTACGCATATGTGTTTATGTTATTAAAATGATATAGATTACTTGTTTAATACCCCAAGGAATAATTTAATCTTGCTGTGCGTTAGTCACCTTTCTTTCAAAAGTTGATTATATCTTTCAACGTAACCGTTGTGATATTCAAGCCCTTTTGATAGGAATTTGCAGTGAAAGAATAGGCGAAACTTGTCTTAAATAATGGTAATTCCTTATCTTTAAAATAGAGAACGCCCGATGAAATTCATTAGGCGTTTACTTTAAATAAGTGTCAGCTTATTTTATAATCATATGTACTTGTCAATCATGATTCTTTTTCTCAATTGCGTTAAAAAACAATTTTGCTATTTTTGACTTTTCACACCATTTTGTTCAATTTGTACTGCGACTTGCCAGCTAGGTAGTTGGCTTAAACCTGCTACATAACGTTGGATATGGGGATAATTTTCACCTTGTCCCATATGATAAACTAAAGCATGTAGTCCAAAGCCCATCATAAAGTCAGCACCGGTTAAACGGTCTGCCACTAGAAATTCTTTATCTTTTAAATATTCATTTAAATGGCCAAATACCTTATCGAACTCAACTTGAGTATAATTTTCTAGAAATACCAACTTCGTGCCTTGCTTGGTTTCTATCGCATTAAACGTTTTTAACAAAAATGGCAGCATGGCAGAGCTTTCTGAGAAATGAATCCACTGTAGATAATCGACATAGGTAGGTTCATCCATATCTGGTGCTAAATGCGGCGCAAGTTTCTGAATTAATAACTCAACGATTGCGCCTGACTCTGCAATAACTTTGCCATCCCATTCTAATACTGGAGATTTCCCTAAAGGATGGATGGTTTTTAAAGATTCAGGGGCCAAATGCGTGCTTGAGTCACGATAATAGCGTTTCAGCTCATAGGGCTGCTTGATTTCTTCAAGTAACCACAAAATGCGAAAAGAACGTGATTGATCTAAATGATGTAGTGTAATCATGATAATTCCTATTTTTTTAAATTTTTACAACCACTTTGCCAAAGTTTTCGCCTTTTAACATACCATTGAAAGCATTGATCGTGTTATCTAAACCTTGCACCATATGCTCTTTATATTTGATTTTTCCGTCTTTCAACCAGTCAGACATTTGCTGATTGAATTCCGGATACTGACTGCCATAATCATCAAAAATAATAAAGCCTTGCATGCGAATACGCTTTTTTAAAAGGGTGGAAATAAAGCCCGGTAAACGGTCTGGCCCTTGTGCTTGCTCGGTAGCATTATACTGGGAAACCACACCACACACCGGTACACGTGCCGCAGAGTTAAGCAATGGCCATACTGCATCAAACACTTTACCCCCTACATTCTCATAATAAATATCAATACCGTTGGGAACTGCTTGTTGTAATTGTTCTGCAAAATTTTCATCATGATGATTGATACAAGCATCGAAGCCGAGTTCTTCTACTGCATAACGGCATTTTTCAGCTCCACCTGCGACGCCAACCACGCGACAACCTTTAATTTTGCCAATCTGTCCAACCGTAGCACCCACAGGTCCCGTTGCAGCTGCAACGACTAAAGTTTCACCGGCTTTAGGCTGACCAATGTCCAACAACCCCATATAAGCAGTAAATCCTGGCATTCCCAAAATACCCAATGCCCAAGATGGATGTGCAGGTTGCATACCTAAGCTTTGACAGGCAGACCCATTAGAAATTGCGTAGCCCTGCCAGCCATTTCCGGAAAGAACCCACTCGCCTTCTTTGAATTTTGGGTTTTTAGAGGCCACCACTTGACTGACTGTTCCACCGACCATCACTTCGCCAATTTCAACCGGTGCTGCATATGAAGGAGCATCACTCATGCGACCACGCATATAAGGATCGAGTGACAAGTAAATGGTTTTTAACAATATCTCGCCTTGTTTAAGTTCATTGAGTTCAACTTGCTCAATACGAAAATCGCTGTGTTTTGGCTCACCCACTGGCCGTTTAGCTAAAACGATGCGTTGATTAATAACTGTTTTCACACATATAACTCCATGTTTTATTTGGAAGTATTTCTCTTCACAATCAAAAATTATGATTAAAATTTCTTTACATGCATTGTAGATGAGTTATAATAAAAAACAATACGACTGGTCTATTTTTTATAATAGAGTAAATAATTAATATGAAGCCTAATCCTATTAAAAAGTCTGAAGCGAAGCGCTTACACATTCTTAACACCAGTTCAGACCTGATTTTGCATAAAGGTTTTACTGGTGTAGGATTACAGGAAATTTTACAGAGCTGTGAGATCCCCAAAGGCTCGTTTTATCATTATTTCCAATCCAAGGAAGCTTTCGGATGTGAATTGGTACAGCATTATGTAGATAATTACCAAGTCCGTTTAAATGATGTATGGCGTAGCGATAAATCTCCTTATCAAAAGCTGATTGAGTATTTTAATTTATGGATAGAAGATCCTGAAACACAGTGTGGTTGGGCGGATAGTTGTTTAATTGTGAAACTTGCCGCAGAAGTTGCCGATCTATCTGAAGATATGCGCTCCATTATGTCCGCTGGCGTGGATGATGTAATCGAGCGTATTGCTGGTTTAATTGATTTGGGAAAACAGGATCAGTCTATCCAAGCAGATACTGAGGCCTCGACTTTGGCACAAGTACTTTACCAAATGTGGTTAGGTGCAGCATTATTGAGTAAGTTGCAAAAAGATAAAACACCATTACATCAAGCTCTGAGAGCAACTAAATTTCTATTAAAAAGTGAAGTTTCGTAAAAATTAGATTAAATATCAATTACATAATTAATGACAGCAGCCCAATGATTACTTATTAATGTGTTGCTATTAGATCAATTTACAATCCATGAGTATAGCGCACAATGAATTCTCCTTCTAAAGCCCTCATGACTCGTATTTTAGTCGGATATTTAGGCTTATATCCCACACTATTACTGGTACTCACTTTATTAAAGCCAATTACTCAGCATCAAAGTTTCCCGATGATGGTGTTGATTGAAGTCATAGTATTAGTGCCAGTAACGCAACTGATTTCTTTCCCACTGGCAGGTTGGCTCATTACACGGCTAAAAAATTTTAAGAATTTGTTTTAAGAAGAAATTGTGCTGGCAACAGCAATCCTAAGTCGTTATTTTGCCAACCACAAAGGTTGGCAAAATAACTCATTAAGTCAATATTAATCTGCGTAAGCTGGATAATCAATATAGCCTTTTTCCGTCCCACCATACATAGTGCTTGCATCTACTGCATTCAATAGCCAGCCATTGGCGATACGATCGGGTAAATCTGGATTCGCAATAAATGGGCGTCCAAATGCAATTAAATCGGCCAGACCTGCCTCTAAAATTCGAGTCCCTCTTTCTGCCGTATATCGACCTGCATAAATAATCCGACCACTGAAAGTGTCTCTGACATCTTTACGAAAATCATGAGGAAGTTCTGGTGCATTATCCCAATCAGCTTCTGCAATAGATAAATAGGCAATCCCAACTTCTTCAAGTATCTTTATTGCCTCAATATAAGTGACATGTGGATCATCTTCAACCAACCCCATGTAAACACGATCTTCCTCTGTACTTTCAAATAACGGGGCAAAACGCACTCCTAAACGATCTGCACCAACCACCTCAGCAACTGCCTCTACTACTTCACGTAAAAAACGCAAACGATTGTTTAGTGATCCACCATATTCATCTTCACGATGGTTACTATGTGCAGAGATAAATTGGTTCACCAAATAACCATTTGCACAATGAATTTCAACTCCATCAAAACCAGCAGCCAAGGCATTACGCGCTGCTTGAGCATAGAGTTGCACTAATTCTTTAACTTCTGCATTGCTTAAAGCACGTGGCATTGAAGGATCAGCCAAGGCCCCCGCATTGGGCCCGGTCTCAATAAAGACTTTAACATTACTATCAGCCCTAATAGCCGAAGGCGCGACCGGTGATGCATGATCGGGTTGCAAAGATGTATGTGAAACACGCCCAACATGCTAAAGTTGTGCAAAAATAATGCCTCCTTTAGCATGCACTGCTTCCGTCACTTTACACCATCCAGCAATCTGTTCAGGGCTGTAAATACCGGGAGTCCAAGCATAGCCTTGACCACGTGGCTCGATTTGCGTACCTTCGGTGACCATAAATCCTGCCCCGGCACGCTGTTGATAATAGGTTGCCATCAGTTCATTTGGAATATTCCCTGGCTGAGTACTGCGCGACCGCGTTAATGGTGGCAATACAATACGGTTTTGCAAAACATAAGGGCCTAAGCTTAAGTTTTGAAAAAGTTTGCTGGCTTTCATTTTATTGTATCCAAGTCATCATGGCTTAATTGATCTAAATTAAAAAATAACCTTCCTTCCTGTATATAGAAAAATAAAGGAAGGAAAGCTATTCACTCCGGCCCGTCACCATTAAGTGAGGGTTATTTTGCTTATTGCGCCAGTTGCTCAGAGTCAGAAGTTTATTCGCTGCTAAGCACCACAACAAACACTAGCTACTCTTTATTTCAACAATTGAAGTAATGCTGTAGCGGTTGCAGCAGAAGATGCTGGATTTTGTCCAGTAACCAGCAAGCCATCTACTTGAACATATACTTGCCAATCATCCACTTTAGAATAATGACCACCGTTTTCTTTAAGCATGTCTTCAACTAAAAATGGTACAATTTCGGTCAAACCTACAGCGGCCTCCTCAGTATTGGTGAAACCAGTCACTAATTTACCGCTAACTAAAGGCGCTCCATTACTCGCTTTCACATGACGAAGAACACCTGGGGCATGACACACTGCTGCAACAGGTTTGCCAGACTGAATCGCCTGTTCAATCAGAGAAATTGAAATCGGATCTTCTGCTAAATCCCACAATGGGCCATGTCCGCCTGGATAAAACACTGCATCATAATCAGTTACAGAGATTTCGCTAAGTTTATGCGTCTGTGCCAATGCTTGCATTGCAGTTGGATCAGCTTCAAAACGATGAGTGGTTTCAGTTTGTGCTTCTGCTAAATTACTTTTCGGATCTAGTGGTGGCTGCCCACCTTGAGGTGACGCCAGCGTAACTTCAGCACCAGAGTCAATAAAGGTGTAATACGGTGCAGCAAGTTCTTCTAGCCAGAAACCTGTTTTCTTACCAGTATTGCCAAGTTGATCATGTGAGGTTAAAACGATTAAAATTTTCATGTTATTTTTCCGATAATTTTCAGGATTTAGGAGCATTGTTGCATGATCACTTGCCGTGTGGCCTGAGCATGCCAGATACGCGCATTTAGCTTAGATGCTCGTCGCGAGAATTTGGCGACTGATCTCTAATGAAACAGTTTTATGTTCGCCTAGCTGTGTAAGATTGTGTGATTTAAGTTGCGTAATGATGATCTCAATATCTGTCTCCACCAGTCCATAATCGCTAAGACGAGTCGGCAATCCAAGTTGCTCAAAGAAGGCTCGAGTACGAGCAATAACAGTATCAATACGTTGTTCTTCATCACCTTCGACAATCTGCCAGACACGAGCTGCATACTGTAGTAATTTTTCTCGCTTCTCTTGACGACGCACTTGTAGATTGGCCGGAAACACAATGGCCAAGGTACGAGCATGATCAATACCATGTAAAGCCGTGAGCTCATGTCCAATCAAATGGGTTGACCAATCTTGTGGTACACCAGCTCCAATTAGCCCATTCAGTGCCATGCTAGCAGCCCACATCAAATTCGCACGCGTGTCATAATCTGCTGAATCGTCCAAGATTTTCGGTCCAATCTCAATCAGAGTTTGCAATAGACCTTCGGCAAAACGATCTTGTACTTGTGCATTGACAGGGTAAGTTAAGTACTGTTCCATGACATGAATAAATGCATCGACCACGCCATTTGCTAACTGGCGCGTCGGCAAGCTAAAAGTTTTATTCGGATCGAGTACGGAAAATTGCGGAAAAACATGGGGACTGCTAAATGACAATTTGGCTTGGGTCGATTTTCTGGTGACTACCCCACCGCTATTCATTTCTGAACCAGTTGCCGGAAGGGTGAGTACACTCGCAAAAGGCAAAGCTTGAGTAATTTTAGTACCATGGGTTTCTAAAATCTCCCATGTATCCCCTGTATAATTGACTGCTGCTGCAATAAATTTAGTACCATCAATTACCGATCCACCACCGACAGCCATCAAGAAATCAATCTTTTGTTCACGAATCAGCTCTACGGCTTTCATGAGGGTTTCATAACTCGGATTCGGCTCAATTCCGCCAAATTCATGAATTTCTCTTGCACCTAATGCTTCACGCACTTCAGCTAAAGTACCATTCTTACGTGCACTTTCACCACCAAACAACATTAACACTTTTGCTTCTGTAGGCACATAGTCATTGATTTTAGCTATTGTATCGCCACCAAAAATAATACGGGTCGGATTATAAAAGTTAAAATTCAGCATATTTTTATCCTAGGATAATCAGTTAATTGATTTGAAAAACCACCCTTATTTATCAAATAAACTTTAAAAAATTGGGCAACACTGCGGCTTTTGACTACACCATGTGCTAACTATACATAAAAATAGACCAGTCGTCTATTTTTATAAATATTATTTCAGCTTGCCGACTTTAGTTATGGTTAAACAAATTCAGGCTTGTTCTATACCACTTTTATTATTGATGTATTTTCACGAGCGATTGTTGGATGGAAGGTATCAACACGTATGACTACTGACATGGTCGTGAACGCATTGGCTAAAACAGTGAATGACTCATACAAAATAGCGATGATTAAATATTTTAAAAGCAGATTGGCACGGTTTAGCAGATGTACAAATGCGACAGTAAATTAAATAGATTGGTTCAATATAAAGCATGTAAATAGTTGCATTCGTTTATTTACCCTGTTTTGGATATTGACCCATGTAAATGATGAGATTAAGCCATTAAATAAAGTAGCCCAACTTGAATAAAAAGACTCCGACAAACCTCACAGGGTTGAAGTGCTGCCTTTCATTCGAAATTTCAGGCAGCACCCTCATACATTTAAGCATCAGTATGAGCTGGTAGTTTACTCGCCAAAACATCTACTTTTTCAATAGACGGCGGCTCTGAAAATAGCTCTTCAGCCTGAGCCATCAAAGCAGCTGCAACCTTGCCAGATAAATGTGCTTGGCGACCCGCCTCATCAGGAAATGCATCAAAAATACCAAATGTTGTAGGTCCAAGACGTAGGCCAAACCACGCAACTGTCGCAGGTTCTTCCATTACAATAGGTAAACCGGCTTTAAGGAAAGCTTCCACTTCGTCTTCTTTACCCGGTTTAGCTTCAAGACGGACATATAAAGCTGTTTTAAGCATGACTAAAACTCCACAATTGATTAGAATTAAAACTAATTCTGACATTGCTAATGTATGAATTTCAGAAAGTTTTGTTGTATAAAAGTTAAAAAAATTCCCATAGCTGAGCCAAAATCTGGGTTTTTATTTCGACATAATGCTATGAATTTATTCAAGTTAATATCATTAACATTTGAATCAAAAAAATTAAGATATGAGATGATTCAATTCAATCTTATTTATATAAGGATCAATTGACTCTACCTTAGATTTATAAGCTGACCTCTTCATCTGGAAATTATATTGCTCAAGAAGCATTCAAGAACAACATTGTACATCCTCATATCTATGAAAGTTATTTAGCTAGGAATTTGCTGTGAAACTCTATATGTTTCTCTATAAAGCTCGCAATGAAGTAATAGCTATGGTCATACCCTTCTCTTAGGTTAAGTGTAAGAGGATATTCTTGTTCCAAACAAATATTACTAAGAAGCTTAGGCCTTAACTGTTCTTCAAGAAAATCATCAGCTGTTCCCTGATCGACTAAAATAGGTAAATGAACTTCAGCGTTTTTGATTAATTCAATTGCATCATAGCTTTTCCATAAAGTTTCGGTTTCACCTAGGTAGTGTGTAAAAGCCTTTTTCCCCCAAGGTACTTGGCTAGGTGCAACAATTGGTGCAAAAGCAGAAATACTTTTATACAGCTCAGGATTTTTTAACCCAATTACTAATGCACCATGACCACCCATGCTATGCCCCATAATGCTTTGGACTTGATTGGTCGGAAAATTCAGGTCAATCAGATTTCTCAGCTCTTCCACAATATAATCATACATTTTGAAATGCTGTGACCAGGGTGCTTGTGTTGCATTCACATAGAATCCTGCGCCTTGGCCTAAATCATAATCTGCATGATCTGGTACATCTTCTCCACGTGGGCTGGTATCTGGTGCAACAATAATGACTTTATGTTCAGCCGCATACTTTTGTGCTCCGGCTTTAGTAATAAAGTTCTGTTCGTTGCAAGTCAGTCCTGATAACCAATATAAAACTGGCAACCGCTCATCTTTGTCATGAGGTGGCAGATATATTGAGAATTTCATTGAACAGTTTAATGCTATTGACTGATGGCGATACACTTCTTGCGACCCACCAAAAGAAGCATGTTTCTCAATTATTTCCATAATCAATTACCTATGTTGAGCAAGACTTCATGAGAAATCAAGTAAACAAAGAGTCTGACATTCTCCACAGAGAATAGTGATAAAGAATTAAAATGTAGGCAGGTTTATTGAACCTATACACGATGCCTACACAGATAGATCTGTTTTACAGTTGATGTGCCGTTTTAGAGGATTCCATGCATGTCATTCATGATGCACATGCATGGAAAAGTATAAGGTCTGTCGCAATTATTCGTAATGAATTACAGTACGAATTGACTTACCTTCATGCATTAGATCAAAGGCTTCATTGATCTGATCCAAGCCCATCGTATGTGTCACAAATGGTTCTAATTGAATTTTACCTTTCATGGCATCTTCAACCATTCCTGGAAGTTGCGTACGACCTTTTACGCCACCAAAGGCAGAACCTAGCCATTTACGACCAGTAACCAGTTGGAATGGACGGGTAGAGATTTCCTGACCTGCGCCAGCAACACCAATAATTACGGATTGTCCCCAGCCACGGTGTGCACTTTCAAGGGCTGAGCGCATCACATTCACGTTACCAATACATTCAAATGAATGATCTACACCCCAGCCAGTCATTTCAACAATTACTTGCTGGATTGGTTTATCGTAATCTTTAGGATTCAAGAAGTCCGTTGCACCAAACTCTTTTGCCAGCACAAATTTATCAGGATTCATGTCAACCACAATAATACGCCCTGCTTTAGCTTGACGTGCGGCTTGTACGACTGCCAAACCAATACCACCTAAACCAAAAACCGCAACACTATCACCTTCTTGTACTTTAGCCGTGTTGTGTACTGCACCGATACCCGTTGTTACCCCACAACCCAATAAGCATACATGTTCATGATTGGCTTCAGGATTGATTTTAGCCAATGATACTTCTGCCACTACCGTGTATTCACTGAACGTTGAGCAGCCCATATAATGGTAAATCGGTTGACCATTGTAGGAAAAACGAGTGGTACCATCTGGCATTACGCCTCTACCTTGAGTTTCGCGAACGGCAATACACAAGTTCGATTTTCCAGATTTACAGAATACGCACTCGCCACATTCAGCGGTGTAAAGTGGAATTACATGATCACCTGGTTTGACACTAGTCACGCCTTCACCAACCTCAACCACAACGCCAGCACCTTCATGCCCGAGAATAGCCGGAAAAACGCCTTCAGGATCATCGCCAGACAAAGTGAATGCATCTGTATGACACACACCAGTATGGGAGATCTTGATTAATACTTCACCTTTCTTCGGTGGTGCAACATCAACTTCAACAATTTGAAGAGGTTGACCAGGACCAAACGCAACAGCAGCACGTGACTTCATGGAGTAACTCCTGATACAGATCTATTTTAAATATGATTTTAGAATCTTGGCGATTTCAGCCAGTTCTTCTTTTCGTTGTTGTTCTGTGGTTTCACCTGATACTAAAGTGTCCTTTAAATGAACCTCCAACATCTCATTCATTAAACCATTAATAGCACCACGCACAGAGCATATTTGTTGCAGAATTGCACCACATTCCACATTGTCTTCTAACGCTTTTTCAATCGCTTGCGTCTGACCTTTGATCTTTCTGACGCGTAGAAGAATCTTTTTTTTGTCTTCAACCTGATTAGGCATCAGACCTCCTTATTTGCTAGTTTTAATACTATAGTACCCTATAGTATAAAAAAGAACAATATTTTTTTATAAATCGAAAAGGCTTTGTACGAGATGACCAAAAACGGGCAGTTGGCTTGGTGAACCGTAATTTTAGTGCTGATCATCCTGACCCTTGCGAAGCAGTGCTTCTTGTGTGTCAGGTCGCAGACTTCAGCTATATTCAAACAAATTCAGGCTAGGTCTATACCGCCCTTATTATTGACGTGTTCTCACGCGCAATTGTTGGATGGAAAGTATCAATACGGATGAATACAGATATGGTGCTTGATGCACTGGAGCAAGTATTACGTGACCGATGTATGCCAAAGAATGTAATTCATGATTTAAATAGAGGTGTGCAATATCTTTCTATTCGTTATCCAGTTAGAGGCAGCAAATTTAGGAGCATCAGTCGGTACAACTGGTGATTCCTATGATAATGCTTTGGCTGAAACGGTGAATGGCTTATACAAAACTGAGGTGATTGACTATTGAAAAGCAGATGTACAACTTGCGATATTAAATTGGGTAGATTGGTTCAATAAAAAGCGTGTACACAGTGCATTGGTTATGTATCGCCTTTTGATTTTGAAACAAAGTATTATGATAAAATTAACCCGTTAGTTCAGGTGGCCTAACTTAAATAAAAAGTCTCCTACAAACCCCGTATGGTTCACTCTGCTATCAAAGGCTTTATGCAACAAAGCCTCATGGAAATAAAGACAAAAGTAACTTTTAAATCTGAAAAAATCAAAATTGTGGTCTCAAAATTGCTTTATAAAAATATTGAAAAAAGTGAAGAACATTAAATTTATGTTACAAAACTCTAAGCGTATTGGTTTTTTATTACTCGATAACTTTTCAATGATTGCTTTCTCAAACATGGTTGAAGTCTTGCGTATGGCTAATTATGTTACAGAAGACAATTTATACCAATGGAATGTAACGGGTTTAGATGGTCATCATAGCTGCGCAAGCAATGGTCTTCAAATACAACATACCTGTGTTTGGTCACATTTACTGAACATGGATATAGTTTTTATTTGTGGTGGTTTTCAACTTTATAAAAATATGACAGTACGCTTAAAGAATTTTTTATATAAGTTGGATCAACAAAAAATTGCTTTAGGTGGTTTATGTACAGGCGCTTATGTATTAGCGAAAGCCAATCTACTAAATGGCTTTCGTGCTAGCCTTCATTGGGAAAATACCTTAGCGGCACAAGAAGAGTTTCCATTAGTACAGTTTACCCCACATATTTTTACCATTGATGCGAACCGTTTTACCTGTTCTGGTGGGCTTGCAGCGATTGATTTAGGCTTGGCACTTGTTGAAATACACTATCCAAATATTGCTAAAAGAATCTGTGAGCAATTTATTGTTCATCAAGTGCGTGAGAGCAATGAAATTCAACATCAACCTATTGCTGAACATAAGAAAAAACTTGATTTTCAGATTCAAGAAGTATTGCGCTTAATGGAAAATAATATTAATGAGCCTTTAACTATTGCTGAAATTGCACAGCATGTAAAAATTCAACCGCGTACTTTAGAGCGCTTGTTTAAAATGAATCTACAATTGGCTCCAAAAGAATATTATTTAAAACTAAGACTCACCTATGCACAGAATCTACTTAAACAGTCTACGTTAAACATTTCAAATATTGCTTTGGCATGTGGTTTTTGTAATGTATCTAGTTTTACTAAAGCCTATAAAGCTTTTTTTAACTATTCCCCCAAATTTGAACGTAACATTCTGGATTTTGCTCATTAGTGTTTTTTAGTCTTGTCGGTTTTTGACAACTTTTTGACGCTTTTAGCAAAAATCCCTATTCATATTCTGCATAAGCTTAGCTCATTGATTACATTACATTGATCTAGGAAATATATGAATACTTTAGTAAATAATTTTGCTGCTTCACAACCACCATCATTATTAACCATTGAAAATGGTGAAAAAGTTTCTGCAACATTTTCATTATCTGAGTATCAAAATAGACAGAGCAAGTTACGCCAACTAATGGAAGAGCTAGAAATTGATCATATTCTATTTAGTTCAATCCATAACATTAACTATTATGCAGACTTTATTTATTGTTCATTTGGGCGCTTCTACGGTCTGGTGGTTAGCCCAGAAAAAGTGGTGACAATTTCAGCAAATATTGATGCTGGGCAACCTTGGCGTCGTACGATTGGCGACTATAACGTAGTTTATACTGACTGGCAGCGTGATAACTATTTTAAAGCGGTTGCACAAGAAATTCCAAATAAAGGCCGTGTAGGAATTGAGTTTGATCATTTACCTTTAGAACGTTTAAACAAGTTAAAAGCAGTTTTACCGAATGTGCAGTTTGTGGATATTAGTTCCGCATGCATGAAGCTACGCATGATTAAATCTGCTGAAGAAATTGCACATATCACCCAAGGTGCTGCAGTATGTGATATTGGTGGTTTTGCAGTGACTGCAGCAATTCGTGAAGGTGTGCCAGAGCATGAAGTGGCTTTAGCCTCTACTCAATCCATGGTACGTGAAATTGCCAAACGTTTTCCAAACTCTGAACTCATGGATACGTGGACTTGGTTTCAATCAGGCATTAATACGGATGGTGCACATAATCCTGTTACAACCCGCCAAGTCCAAAAAGGTGATATTTTAAGTTTAAACTGCTTTTCTATGATTGCTGGCTATTATACAGCTTTAGAGCGTACGCAGTTCTTTGATCACTGTGATGATGCTTCATTACGAATTTGGGAGGCGAATGTCAAGGTGCATGAAGCTGGCTTAAAACTCATTCGCCCAGGTGCACGTTGCAGTGATATTGCTAAAGAGTTAAATGAAATTTTCTATGAAGAAGGTTTATTGCAGTACCGCACATTTGGTTATGGACATTCCTTTGGTGTGTTATCACATTATTACGGTCGTGAAGCCGGTTTAGAATTACGTGAAGATATTGATACGGTGATAGAACCAGGCATGGTGATTTCAATGGAACCTATGATTATGATTCCGCAAGGAATGGCTGGGGCTGGTGGTTACCGTGAACATGATATCTTGGTCGTTACAGAATCAGGAAATGAAAATATTACCAAATTCCCATATGGTCCAGAACATAACATTATCAAATAAAAGATTTTAAATAGGCACTCTGAAAATGAGTGCCTATTTAATTAGGAGTAAATAGAATGAAAAACAATCATCAAATAGAGCAAAAAAATACTTTAAGACGTGTTGCTAGCGCCAGCTTTATTGGTAATTTTGTGGAGTGGTTTGATTATGCTGCATATGGTTTTTTGGCAACAGTTATTGCAGTGGTTTTTTTCCCGAAAAGTGACTCTTTAACAGCATTAATGGCTACATATGCGATCTTTGCAATTTCATTTATTTTTCGTCCATTAGGCGGTATTTTTTGGGGGCATGTTGGGGATAAATTTGGTCGAAAAAATGCACTATCGTGGTCGATTATATTAATGACACTGGCTACGGTATGTATTGCACTGTTACCAAGTTATCAAAGTATCGGTATTTTTGCACCGATTATGTTATTAATATTCCGGATGATCCAAGGCTTATCCGCTTCAGGTGAATATGCTGGTGCAGCAAATTTTCTTGCAGAATACGCCCCTAAGGGAAAAAGAGGACTTTATACCAGTTTAGTTCCTGCAAGTACTGCAACGGGTTTACTACTCGGCTCTTTAATGGCAGCGGCGATGTTCGCTTTCATGTCAGAGGCGTTTTTACACGAATATGGTTGGAGAATTCCATTTTTATTGGCAGCACCAATAGGTTTAATCGGGTATTATATCCGTGTAAAGTTAGAAGAAACCCCAGAGTTTTTAGAACATCAAAAAAATAGCAACAAAGAAATTTTTCCAATCAAAGCCTTATTTACTCAGTATCAACCAGCACTTTTTAAAGCATTTGCAGTTGCATCTTTAAATGCCACCGCCTTCTATCTTATTTTTAGTTATATGCCAAATTATTTAGCTACAGAGTTAGGTGTAAATAAATCCAAAGCCTTTATATCAGGGTCAATTTCATTGCTATTTTATATTGCTGTAGTTTTTGTGATGGGCAAATATTCAGATCGAATTGGACGTAAGAAAATGTTGCTTTGGGCAGGTCTAAGCTTTATCGTACTGACTGTACCCTTGTTCTACTTACTTTCAACTGCCAGTTTTATTGAAATGGTGATCATTCAGCTCGTGTTCTGCACATTATTAGCAATGAACGATGGGAGCTTACCTGCATATTTAACAGAACAATTCCCTATACAAGTGCGCTATACCGGTTTTGCCTTTAGTTTTAATACTGCTAATGCACTATTAGGTGGAACAGTTCCTTTCGTTGCAACCTGGTTAATTCAACAAACAGCTAATACCTTAGCACCTAGTATCTTATTAGTTATAGTTGCAATTTTTGCAAGTATAGCTTTATTAGAAAGGAAATCACATCATTTAATCAATGCTAAGGCTTAATAGGAATAGGTTATGCTTTTAAATGCTCTCCCTACACTCAATAGAAATATATCTACTTTAATTGGTCTTACAGCCGTCATATTTTGGAGTACAAATGTAGGCTTAATGCGTAGTGTCAGTGAGAGCTTTGGAGCTGTAGCTGGTGCTGCTCTAATTTACAGTGTCGCATCCATGATTTTAGTTTTCATGGTTGGTATGCCTAAGTTTTCTACCATCCCAAAATCCTATTTATGGTGGGGAAGCCTTTTATTTGTTGCTTATGAATTATGTTTTGCCCTTTCTATTGGCTATGCGCAAAACAGTAGACAAGCAATCGAAGTTGGCATGATTAATTATCTATGGCCAACATTTACTCTACTATTCGCAATTATTTTTAACAACGTTAAGGCCAATATTTTAATTATTCCTGGCTGCATATTCGCTTTAGTTGGAATTTGTTGGGTACTAGGAGGAGATACTGGATTTGATTTTTTTCAGATATTTACTAATTTAAAAGCTAATCCTCTTAGTTATGGTTTAGCTTTTGCTGCTGCTATTTTGTGGGCTGCATATTGTTCTGTGACAGTAAAAACATCTCAGGGTAAAAATCTAGTCACTATATTTTTTGCCTTGACTGGAGTTGTACTATGGATCAAATACCTTCTCATGAGTGGGTCAGCTCTTAATTTTACTTATGACAATACACTCACTCTGATTATGGCAGCTGGTGCTTTAGGTTTGGGATATGGTGCTTGGAATATTGGAATTATTTCAGGGAACATGACGTTAATGGCTGGAGCTTCTTATTTTATTCCCGTGTTATCAGCTTTGTTTGCGGCATTAATTCTAAGTACGTCCTTATCTTTTATCTTTTGGCAAGGTGTTGCAATGGTGACAGCAGGAGCAGTTTTGTGTTGGTTAGCGACTCGAAAGAAACAAATTATTTAGAGTTATACTAAAATTAACATACTAGACTTTAAGCGAAGTCAAGATATTGAAACTGTTTATCTATTAAGGCGTGTCCTCATTTGAAAAATTGATTTTAAAGATTTAAAAGAATGATTTAACCTCTTTTTATTTGTATATTTTTCAATGGCACGAACTCTACTCACCGATGATATTTGACAACAAATCCAGTCTACGATGCAATTTCATGGTTGTTATTGTTCAAAGAACAGTAGAAATATCATGGAAGCCATCTTATGGAAATTATGTACAGATGCAACATGGCGTGATTCCTGAAGAATTTTGTCCTTGGAAAACAGCATATAACCGCTTTAATCGTTGGGCGAGTAAGGGCTTGTGGGGTAAATTTTTTTAAACTATGAGGCGTATTGGATCAAGAATGGGTATTCATTGAGGGAAGCTACATACGCGCGCATCAGCATGCAAGTGGAGCTCGGCACGGTTTCAAGCGAGCAATTGGACGGTCTAGAGGTGAAAGAACCACAAAAATTCATCTTGCAACCGACGCGAATGGATTACCGATTGATTTTAAAATCACTGGAGGTGAACTCTATGACAGCCAAGTTGCGGAGCAGTTGATTGGTGAGGCAGATTATCTGATTGCAGATAAAGGTTATGATTCGGAAAAAATTAGGACATTGCCAAGAAAGCAAAATATTGTGCCGATCATCCCAATGAAATCAAATAGTAAGAGAGAAAATAAAGAATTTGATCGGTATTTATATCCTTTAAGTCATCTAGTTGAAAATGTCTTTGCGAGATTAAAACATTTCCGAGCGATAGCGACCCGATTTGATAAGCTTGCACGAAATTATCAGTCTATGATTTACATTGCTTGCATGTTAATTTGGTGCAAAGCCAAATGAGGACATGCCCTAGACATCAGACCTCCTTATTTTTTAGTTTTTATACTATAGTGCCCCATAGTATAAAAAAGCAATATTTTTTTATAAATCGAAAAATCAAAAGGGTCTTTAGCGAAAATTTTCTGTCTCTATTTTTAATTTTTTTAAATAAACATAGTAGAGCTTATGCGAAAGTCACAAAAAAATGGGAGCTAAAGCTCCCATTTTTTTTATTTTGGCTCATGTTCTTTGTAATGCTATGCTGTGACCTTTTAGAATTATGTTTCCAACTTTTAGCCAGTTTGTAGATATTTTGAACGTATCACACCTTAAAAATACTACCGATAGTTTAGATTAAAAATGCCTTTACAGACTGTACTAGACTATTTTTAGTAAGCGGATGATATTTATTATTCATTATTTAGGAATTATTAAATCCTATAAATATCATTTATTGGATTATTTTACTTTGGTACTGTGCATATCATCCCCCAGTTAAGAATAAGGAACAACTATGAATAAGATGATGAATGCTCTTATCCTAGAAAATTTTGGTGATCATGAATTTAAACGTGTAGAACTGCCTATACCTCAACCAGAGGCTGGGCAAGTTCTAGTACGTATTCATGCTAGTGGTGTAAACCCTATTGATTATAAAATTCGTCTTGGTGAAGCACCATATGCTATGCCAGAGCTTCCTGCCGTGTTGGGAACGGATATGGCTGGGGTTGTAACTGCTGTTGGTGAAGGTGTCACCCACTTCAACGTCGGAGATGAAGTTTACGGTCTGATAGGTGGCGTTCGTGGTATTCAAGGCTCTTTAGCAGAATATGTTGTAGCAGATGCTGATCTGATCGCATTAAAGCCACGGAATATCTCTATGCGCGAGGCAGCAGTACTACCATTGACATTCCTCACCGCTTGGGAAGGTTTAGTGGATAATGCGAAGGTCCAACCAGGGCAAACTGTACTGGTTCAGGGTGGTGCTGGTGGCGTTGGTTATATGGTTGTTCAGCTTGCAAAAGCACTTGATGCAAATGTTTGGGCGACTGGTCGTACAGCTGATCAATCACTGATTTCAGAACTCGGTGCAACACCTCTCGATTACACAACAGCATCTTCCGATGACATTATTGCTGCAAGCCCTGAGGGTCAAGGTTTTAACATTGTTTACGACACTGTGGGTGGTCCAGTACTCGAAGCTTCACTTTCCATGACAACTCACTATGGCCACATTACCAGCTGTGCTGCATTTGGTAATCATAATTTAGCGAGTTCATCTCTACGGTGTGCCACAGTGTCTGGCGTATTCGTCCTAATGCCGATGTTAACAGGCAATCGCCGTGCTCATCATGGTGATATCCTTAAGATCGCGACTCGTCTCGTTGAGGAAGGTAAACTGCGTCCTATTGTTGATCCTCGTCATTTTACTCTAGACCAAGCGATTGAGGCTCATGATGCTGTTCAAGATCGCTCTGCCAATATTAAGGTCGTGATTGATGTCATTTAACGCACTTCAGGCCAAGACTTGGCGCTTCAATAGTATTGGAGATACAGATGTTCTGACATTAGAAACACTTCCTGTTGCTTTACCAGCAGCAGGAGAAGTTCTAATCCAGATGAAAACGATCGGACTCAACCGGGCTGATGTAATGTTTCGGCGTGGTACTTATATTCAAAAGGCAGTATTCCCTTCTCGTCTGGGATATGAGGGAGCAGGCATAGTTCTGGCAATAGGTGAAGGTGTACGCCAATTTTCTCCAGGAGATGCAGTATCGATTCTTCCGACTGACAATCTAGCCAAATATGGGACATATGCGGACAAACTTCTGATTCCAGAAACTTTTTTAGTTCACAAACCCGATAGTTTAAGCTGGGAAGAAGCTTCTTCAATCTGGATGCAGTATTTGACGGCTTGGGGTGGTGTAATCAATGCTGGTGGAGTTTCGAAAGGAAAAACGATCTTGATCACAGCAGCTTCAAGTAGCGTAGGACTAGCTGCGATACAGATAGCTGAAGCAGCGGGTGCTAAGGTCATTGCAAGTACACAGACGATAGAGAAAAAGCAACGTTTACTGGATCTCGGTGTTAAAAATGTTATAGCCACTGAAGATGAACCAGATTTGTATGAGGCGCTTGTTTTACGTTTAGGTGGAGAACATCTTGATGTCGCCTTCGATGCTGTAGGAGGGCCTCATATTGAACAGATTGCAAAAGCGATGTCTGTAGGAGGAACTATGGTTATGCATGGTGCACTTAGCCCTGAGATCACACCATTTCCCCTTAAAGTTGCATTACGCAAGAGCTTAACCATGCGAGGTTTTTTGTTCCTTGAGGTTCTCCATGATCCTGTTCTAAGGGAGCAAGCCAGACGATTTATTCTTAGCAGTATAGGTGCAGGATATCTTCGTCCAGTGATCGACTGTTGCTTTAACTTTGAGGACATGCATGACGCTCAGCGCTATCTTGAATCAAATCAGCAAATAGGAAAAATTGTAGTTACTCTAAATACATGATGGTCTTATCTGATTTCTACTTTCTAGAAAAAAGTTAGTTCCATCTGATTCAGGTTTCTATATGGCCCAACACTTCCGCTAAGTAATCAAACAATGCTCGGATTCGCAAAGGTGTCGGGCCCCGCTGTGGACGATATAAATACAGGCGCCAAACGGGAGAGGTTTCCTTATGAAGTATCTGAATGAGCTTACCACTCCTAAGCCACGGCAAAACTAGAAATCCAGGCATGTGTCCGAATCCAACTCCAGCGAGAATAGCTTGAAATTCAGCTTCTAGATCATCTGTAATAAAACGAGGCTTTGATGGCGTGAAGCTTCGACTTTCGGTGAATGTCCATGGCCAGTAACGCCCTGTTTTATGATCGAATAGTGCTGTTAGAGGGTATTTATCAAGGTCAATAATTTTTTTAGGCATTCCGACCTTATCAATTAACTCTGGCGTACCCACAGAATAAAAGTTCACTTTAGCCAATTCCCTTGCCACATATCGATTGTCCGGCAAAAATCCAAATCTGATCCCGATATCTATCCGCTCATCGATCACATCCGAGTGTGAATCTGTTAGCACACAATCCACGACAATATCTGGATAACGTGTGGCAAATTCTGCTAGTGCGGGTACTACCAATTTGCGCCCTAACACAGACGACACAGTAAGACGGACAGTCCCATGCATTTCATCTCGTTTTTCCTTGGTGTCTTTTACAAACAAAGCATCGATCGATCCCACCGCAGAGCCTGTAAATTATTTTGTGTAAGTTCCATTTTTTATAAATGATCTTTTAATC
>NZ_AMJN01000065.1:0-16507 GCF_000302435.1 Acinetobacter sp. TG2027
AGCAAGTGAGGTCGAGGTTTTACGTTTACGTCGTGAAGCAAATGATTTGCAAAACAAAATGAATGATGCGCAGAATCAGTACTATGTGAAAGCGCGTGAAGAGTTATCTAAAGCGAATACGGATAGCGAAACGCAACAACAAATTGTACTGGGTCGTAGTGACAGTTTAGATCGCGCAGTGTTCAGAGCACCGGTGCGTGGTGTCGTCAAAGAAATTGCGGTGACTACTCGTGGTGGTGTTATTCCACAAAACGGTAAATTGATGACGATTGTACCGATTGACGAACAACTGCTGATTGAAGCGCGTATTTTACCGCGCGACATTGCCTTTATTCGTCCGGGACAAGAAGCACTGGTTAAGATCACGGCCTATGACTACTCAATTTATGGTGGTTTAAAAGGTAAAGTTACGGTTATTTCACCAGACACGATTCGTGATGAAGTGAAACAGGACCAATTCTATTATCGTGTTTATATCCGCACTGATTCTGACAAGCTTTACAATAAAGAAGGTAAAGCGTTTGGTATTACACCGGGTATGGTGGCAACAGTAGATATTCGTACTGGTCAAAAAACAGTACTTGATTACTTACTTAAACCATTTAATAAAGCCAAAGAAGCGTTACGAGAAAGATAATAAAAAAGCCCCGAGATTCGGGGCTTTTTTTATAGGTTTGATTCTATTAAATTCACGTTATAATTTGATTTTTATTGTACTTTATCTTATTTATGGCTTTTACGATTGCATCACAGATTACATTTGAAGAAGAAATTAAAAAAAGTAGATTTCAGGCGATTGCTGCGCCAATAGAAAATGAACAGCAGGTTAAAGAATTTTTAGAACAGAACAAGGATATCTCAACCACTCATCAATGTTGGGCTTGGAAAATTGGGCATAACGTACGCTTTAACGATGATGGTGAACCGTCAGGAACAGCAGGCCGTCCAATCTTGGCGACTATTGAAGGGAATGACCTGACGAATATTATTGTGATGGTTAACCGCTGGTATGGCGGTATAAAACTTGGAACAGGTGGCCTTGTTAGAGCATACGGTGGCTGTGCTGGACAATGTTTATTGTTGGCTGAACGTATTGAATTGATTGCAAAGAAGACGATTCACTTTTCTTGTCATTTTAATGAGTGGGCGATATTTCAATATGAATTGACTCAACAACAGATTGAATATCAGGAAACCTATACGGCAACAGGGGTAGATATCGAAGCGAGACTCCAGATACATCAAATTGAACCGCTCGCCTTAAAACTCAGAGACGTAACACGTGGTCGTGAAGAATTAAAAATTGAAGAGGAATTAACAGATGACTGATTCCTTATTGAAATATCGTGAGCAACATAAGCACCGCTTAAACTATATGCCATGGTTATATTGGACTTTGAAACCTAAAAACCGTGCTTGGGCTGAAGAGTGGCAAAAGGAATATCAAGCTTATTTAATGGATATGGAAACAGTTGAGATTGGTGAAAATTGTTTTATTTCGCCGCTAGCACATATTTTTGCTGAACCAGGCCGCAAAATTATTATTGGGGATAATAGTTTTATTGCGGCTGATTGCACATTGCATGGACCACTCGAAATCGGCAATGAAGTCGCGATTAACCATCATTGTATTTTAGATGGGGGACGAACGGGCATAAAGTTGCATGATCAAGTCCGTATTGCCGCTTATTGCCATTTATATGCATTTGACCATGGGATGCAACTCGACCGTCCACTTTACCAGCAGCCAGTTACGTCCAAAGGAATTGAAATTGAGCAAGACGTTTGGTTGGGTGCGCATGTGGGGATCAAAGACGGTATTAAAATCGGTAAACATGCTGTGGTCGGGATGAATAGTATGGTGACTAAAGATGTTGAGCCGTACCATATTGTCGGCGGAAATCCCGCAAAATTTATTCGCTTAAGAGAATAATACAGTCTTAAGAATGTAATAAAATGTTTGATCTTTAAACAAAAAAGTTGGTTTTTATACATAAACCTTAACATACCAATTTTTATCTATGTTAAGTTAAAGCTAAGTTTTAATAATAATCTCCAAGGCAAAAGACCTGAAGAAGAGAGGCTAACATGAATCGTGTTATTGCGTGTATTGACTCATCACCGTGTATTAATGCTATTGCTGATGCAGCAGCATGGGTTGCTAAAGCAACCGGACGGGAACTTGTATTATTACAAATTCTGGACTATTACCCAGCCAGTTATCATCTTGGTGAAATTAGTGGGGTAATCGGCTTTGAAAGCAATGCAATGCTGCTAAAAGAGTTAGCTGAGCTAGAGCAAAAACAAAGTGAACTCGCGTTAGACTATAGTAATAATTTACTCCGCCATATTTCTGATCTTATTCAAGAAAAACATGGAATTACCAGTTCAAAAATTCAAGAAAAAGGTGATTTTTTAGAACAAAGTTTTAATCTCTTACATGAAAATGACATCGTTATTTTAGGTCGAGTCGGGGAAAGAGCAGCCGAGAAACATAAACCAATCGGTAGCAATGTTGAAAACTTCATTCGTGGTGCGAATTGTACTGTGTTGACCATTGGTGAAAACTTTAAAGTACCAACACGATTTATCTTTGCTTATGAATATTCGCCAACTTGTCAAAAAATGATGCGCCGTATTGCCCAAAGTGACTTATTGCGAACACTGCAATGTCATTTGGTGTATGTAGGAGATCATCCAGAAATATTAAATGAACCAGAGCATTATCTTAAACAAGCGGGTCTAGATGTAGTCACCGTTTACCGTTATGGCGATGTTGCACAAAATATTTTAGAGTACCAACAAGAACACGGTATTCAAATCATTGTGTTAGGGGCATTTAGTCATAGCAAAATTCACCAGTTCTTCTTGGGAAGTATTGCGACAACCATATTCCGAAACGCGACTGTACCATTACTTGTGGCTAAATGATGAGATTTGCATATAGTTATCCGCAAATCTTGTGGATAACTATATGGAAAAGCAACAGTAATAAAAGTAATTAATTGATTATAAATAATAAAATAAAAAAGATGATTTTTTAACCATTATTTCACAATTGCAATTGCGAAGCCATCATGACCTTTTGAGCCAACTGTTTGTAAGGCTGTACAAGACAAGATTTGCGGATGATTTTCTAAGGCTTTAAACATTTCACGGATGCCTTCAATACTCGGTTTTTTATTTTCAGGATTTAAAATATCACCTGCGCGAATTACATTGTCGAGTACGATAATCGTACCTGATCTTGAGAATTTCAGACTCAATTCTAAATATTCAGGATAACCCTGTTTATCTGCATCAATGAAAATAAAATCAAAAGGCTCGATTGATTGAGGATCAATTGCAGAAAGGATATCTGCAGCACGGCCAGCTCGAAGATCAACTTTTACAGGAAGATTGGCATGATCGATATTTTTCTGTGCCATTTCGGCATGAGTGGCACGGCCTTCTATGGTGAGTAAATAACCATCTTCAGGTAAGGCACGGCCTAACCAGATGGTACTATATGCAGCAAAGGTTCCGATTTCTAAAACTCGTTTGCATTTATTCATTTGAATAAGCATCTGCAAGAACATACCTTGGTTAGGAGCCACTGCAAGATGATTTGAAAAGCCGTGTTCGTCGGTATTCTTTAATGCATATTCGAGTCGCGGGTCTTCAGGAATTAAATGTGAATCGATATATTGGTCAATGTCTGTCCACATCTGCTGCATAATCAAATTTACCTATATGTTGATCAGGCTATTTTAAACGTTTATGCCTAGAGTGCAAAAATCTTCGTTTCAAGAAATTTTGGTTGATTGGGAAATGAACAATAAAAAAACTCCTTTCAGTTGAAAGGAGTTTTTTATTAGAAATTACACATTGAACTATTGCGGGTGAGGTCAGGTCCCCAAGTACGATAGCCTTGAGTATCAATATGAATTTGACCTGAACTATATAGACCAATACCCATATTTAAGCTTTGACCATGCTGTGCCCAGAACTGACAAAGTTTAAACTTGGTATTTTCGATAAATGCATAATCTTGAGCTTGTGGGAACTCAGGACCAATACGGAAATCGATTGCCGAGTTAAATAAATGTTTAGATGAGCTTGCACCGCCTGCACATTCATTTAAAGGTAAATCTCGGTAAACCGAGGTCACTTCAAAGTCGGTAAGAACTTTTGCTGCAACTAAATATTTAAATACGCGTAGGGTAGATAAAGAATTTCCCCATAGCTCGCGATTAGGTACAGCATATTCAGAGCGGCCACATTTTTGCCAATCACGTGCTGAACGTAATAACTCAAAGCTTGGCACAATGCCTGCAACGTTATTTCGGGTTAAGAATTTTTCGTATTCCCGAACACGTTGGTAATTTTCACCAGAACTTAACCAACTTCGATAAGATGCAGGCTCAACTTTAGGGGGAATTGGGCGCTCGATAATAACGCGCTCTTGTGGAATAAAGATTCGTTTACCACTTGGAGAGGTTTTGCCTGTTGTTGTGTGTTGGGGAGAGCTGACACAACCTATCATAACCGCTGGGATTATGCATAAGGGCACCATACTCTGCAAAAACTTCCGCATAAGAAAAATTAAGCACTTATAAATATTGCGGGTATTTTAATGCAAAACAGTGCACAAATTACGAGGAATTTGCAATGAAATGTTTGAATAGGGTATAAAAAAAGATCAGCGGTTGCTGATCTTTTTTGAAATTACTTTTCAAGATATTGTAATTTATCAGGTTTGCCGTTCCATTCTTCACGGTCAGCTGGCTGATCGCCAATTTGAGTAATGTTAGGCCATTTTTGAGAAAGTTCAGCATTTAATTCAATAAATACTTCTTGACCTTCAGGTAACTCATCTTCAGAGAAAATTGCATTTGCCGGGCACTCTGGTTCACATAATGCACAGTCAATACATTCATCCGGATTAATCACTAGGAAATTCGGACCTTCGTAAAAACAGTCTACAGGACAAACTTCTACGCAATCTTGGTATTTACATTTAATACAATTTTCAGTGACAACAAAGGTCATGGCGACAGCTACCTAAAAAATATGGTTTCATTTCGAATAGCTTATTTTAGGCAAAAAAGGGGTAAACAAACAATTGCTTTTATTGATATTCTTTATTCATGCATATGAAGATAAGTTAATACGTTGATAATCAAACATATCTTGTAAACCCAGCAGAGCGTAATCTATAAAATTAAAATAATAATATATTTTATAAAACAATAACTTAAAAAATATTTTATTTAATTATTTAGATGTCATTTAAGTCAAGGCATCTATTTTATTAAATACCTTAACTTTTTATTTTTTCTTTTACAAATTTTGATTTACGGCTTTTTTGCTTAGAAAACCTTAAATTTTTAGAACTAAACGTTACATAGTAAATGAATATCTTCAGGTTCGAGCTGCCAAAGTTGTTGATCTGGAGCACTTAGCGGTTGCGCGCCATGCTTCATATAGAAGTCTACAGTGCGTCGACTTGGGGTTGCTGAAATATACAGTTGGTCTGCACCGAGTTGTTTAGCGGACGCTTTTGCAGCTTGCATCAGTTTAGAACCAATGCCTTGACCTTGTTGGTCAGCATCGACATAGAAATAGTGAAGTAATTTAGCGTGAGGATAGTCTGTTATCACTTGGTTTGAGACCACACTTACGCCAACAAGTTTTTCTGTGGCATCAAATGCGCCTACAAATATTGAACCTTGTTCAAAGAGTTGTTTGAGTTTAGGTGGGTCATTTTCTAGATGGTATGAGTCCCAATTTTGTACATCAAAAAAACAATCAACCAATTCTAGCTTTTGCTGTTTTTGTATGTAGTTTTGAGTGATTAATTCACGGCGGCTAATCTGCTGCCAAATAAGATCGATTTCTGAACTTTGCAAAGATCTTAAGATCATATAAATATTATTCTCCGATATGAATAAGCAGACCTAAGCCTGCTTATTCGGAAGTGCTTTATTAAGATTTGAGTGCAGCTTTCAGCTCGTAGAGTTGTTCAAGCGCCTGACGAGGCGATAAGTTATCGACTTCAATTTGCTTAAGTAAATCTAGAGCAGGGGATGAAACCTCGATCTCGACCACTTTCTCTATGATTTGTGAACCAGAGTTTGCATCTAGTGGAGCAAACAAATCATTTTGAAAACTGGTTTGTAGATGTTGCTGCTGCTGTTTTTCTAAAATACGTAAACGCTTCTGCGCTTCTTTAATAACATTGGCAGGAATACCTGCTAATTTTGCAACTTGTAAACCATGACTTTGACTCGCAGGGCCTTGCTGAACTTTATGCAATAAAATCAGATTGCCATTCAGTTCTTGCGCCGTGACATGATAGTTATCGATTCCTGCTTCACTACCAAGTTCGGTCAACTCAAAATAATGAGTCGCGAATAAACATAAACATTTTACGCGCTTGGTTAAATCGACCACACATGCCCATGCTAAAGATAAACCGTCATAAGTACTGGTTCCGCGGCCAACCTCATCCATTAATACCAACGACTGGTTGGTGGCATGGTGAAGAATTTGCGAAGTTTCTGTCATCTCGACCATAAAGGTAGATTTGCCTGTAGATAAATCGTCGGCTGAACCAATACGGGTAAAAATTCGGTCAATTGGGCCAAGTTTGACCGCTTTAGCCGGAACATAGCTACCGCAATAAGCAAGTAAACTGATTAATGCCGTTTGGCGCATGAAGGTTGATTTACCGCCCATGTTTGGACCAGTAATAATTGCCATGCGGTGCTGAGCATCAAGGAAAGTATCATTTGGGGTAAATGGTGCTTTATTTAATGCTTCAACGACAGGATGACGACCAGCCTGAATTTTAATGCCCGTTTCCGGAGTAAATTCAGGGCGCGCCCAATTATTTAAACGTGCTTGATGAGCAAAGTTTGCAATGACATCAATTTGAGCAATTGCTGAACTCATCATTTGTAGGTGAGCGATATTTTCGCGCAGGTTTTCAAGCAAAGCTTCGAATAATGCTTTTTCACGAGAGAGTGCACGCGACTCGCTCGACAGGACCTTATCTTCAAAACTCTTAAGTTCAGGGGTAATGTAGCGTTCAGCATTCTTTAAAGTTTGACGACGGATATAGTCGGCTGGCGCTTGTTCTGCTTGAGCACGAGTCAGTTCAATATAGTAACCGCTTACACGGTTATAACCGATTTTAAGGGTATTAATTCCTGTACGTTCACGCTCTTTAATTTCTAGATCAATTAAGAATTGACCTGCATGATCACGAATTTGGCGTAATTCATCAAGCTCAGCATCATATCCTTCTGCAATTACATTGCCATCACGAAGTAATACGGGAGGGTTTTCAACGATTGCTGCCATTAAATGTTGATGAAGCGCTTTAAAATCACCAAGTTCTTCATCTAGTTGAACTAATAACTTAGATTTCTTCGCTTGAATGACTGGAGTTAACGCCGTTCTTAAAGCTGGAATTTGTGCACATGCATGACGAAGTTGCACCAAATCACGTGGTCGCGCACTGCCTAGTGCAACGCGGCTAAGCACACGTTCAATATCACCAATTTCTTTAAGCACTAAACGAACTGGGTTTTCGTGATATCCCTGAATGAGTTGCTCAATCGCATCTAAACGAGCATCAAGTAATGCAGTATCACGCACAGGTTGCATGAGTGTGCGGCTTAATAGACGGCCGCCCATTGCAGTTTGGCAATCATTTACTAGTTGGAATAATGATGTTCCGTGTTCAAATAATGGTTCGATAATTTCTAAGTTGCGACGTGTAATTGGGTCGAGCGCAATAAAGTCTGTACTTTGTTCAAGTTGGATTGAACGAATATGCGGTAATGCAGTTTTTTGGGTTTCTTTTGCATAGTGAATAAGTGCAGCGGCAGCAGCTTTGGCTAAAGGTAATGGGTCTAAACCAAAACCTGAAAGTGTTGATACTGTAAACTGATCACATAAGGTTTTTTGTGCATTATTTAGGTTGAAGTCTACATTTGGACGTTTAGTAACAGGGCAATCTAAATGCTTTTTAATTTGTTCGATAATATTGGTATCGACCAAGTCTTCATCAATCAAGATCTCACTTGGCATTAAACGCGCAAGTTCAATAGGCAATTGTTCTGGCTTGTAATCTTGTTGTTGAACTTTAAAAATGCCTGCACTCAAGTCAAGTAAAGCAAAACCAATCTGGTTTTGATGAATGCACAATGAAACGAGATTAGATGATTGATAACTGCTGAGTAATGCATCATCAGTTAATGTACCAGGGGTCAGAATACGAACAACTTTACGTTCAACAGGGCCTTTACCTGTTACTTCTCCAACTTGTTCGCAAATGGCGACAGTACGCCCAGCTTTAACAAGACGCGCCAAATAACCTTCTGCCGAGTGATAGGGAACACCCGCCATTGGAATAGGTCGGCCACTAGCTTTGCCACGATGGGTTAAGGTAATGCCTAAAAGCTTGGCTGCTAAATGAGCATCTTCAAAGAAGAGTTCATAAAAGTCACCCATACGGTAGAACAGCAACGCATGTTGATAGTCCGTTTTAACTTTGAGATATTGCTGCATCATAGGTGTGTGAGAAGATAAGTCAGCCATGATTTCAGCGCTATTCATGCGTATTAAACCCTTAAAAAATCAATAATATTTTACGTTTGGTCATCTAACCAATTTCAAGTCTTTTAAAAATGAATGTCATTCAAGAAAAGAACACAACTGGATGAACTTTGAAAATTGGCATCCATAGTATAAAGCGATTTGGAGTCACTCCAGATGTGTAATGGTAACAAATTTGAGTTATTGAAAAAAAGAGTAGTGAAACCCTGAAATATAAGACCAATAAGTTGACTTCAAATTGTGGCTTAAGTGGTCTGAGGTCAAGTTTTTTTCAAGATACTTAAGCAATATGGTTTGCGTAACTTCAATCAAATACTGAAATATTTCGAATCAGAGTATGAATTGCCTACGTCAGTTATCGTCTTGTGCAAAAGTATGCTGAATATAAATAGAGGAGTCATTCATGGGTACGCGTTCAACCATTATGGATACCAATAGCTTTCGTCCAGAACATGCTGCTGAGCTGGACCATGCTACCCGCAAACTGACCGATAAAAGAAATAAAATTTTAGGTGAATCCTATCGCTTGTTTTATCGTAATCCCGTGCATCTGGTGAAAGGACAGGGGCAATATTTATGGGATGCAGCAGGTCATAAATATCTAGATGTTTACAACAATGTTGCCAGCATTGGTCATTGTCATCCTGCGGTGATTGAAGCGGTAAATGAGCAAATGAAAATGCTTAATACCCATACCCGCTATTTACATGAAAATATTTTGGATTATACCGAAGAACTCTTACAAACCACTCCCGATGAAATTGACCGTGCCATGTATATGTGTACAGGTTCGGAAGCGAATGATTTAGCGATTCGTATTGCCCGCGAATATAGCGGTGGTACAGGAATTATTGTGTCTCAAGAATCGTATCATGGAACCAGTAGTTTAACATCAGGATGTTCTCCAGCACTTGGAACTGAGCAGCCTTTAGATGCTACAACTCGCCTAGTTCCGGCACCTGATTATTATCGGATTCAAACTGATGATTTAGGTGAATGGTTCGCACAGCAGATTCAACAGCAAATTGACGATATGAACGCAAAAGGCATCAAGTTTGCAGGTTTTTTAGCGGACTCAATATTTTCTTCTGACGGTGTCATGCCTAATCCTGTTGGGTTCTTACAAAAAGCGGTTGATGTCGTGCATGCCAATGGGGGAATCTTTATTGCTGATGAAGTACAACCGGGGTTCGCGCGCACTGGCGATTCTTTCTGGGGCTTTGGTCGCCACAATGTTGTGCCTGATGTCATTACAACAGGTAAACCAATGGGGAACGGAGTTCCTGTGTCAGGGCTTTTAGCCAAGAGTGAAGTCCTCGCTGCTTTTAGCGATAAAATTCCATATTTTAATACCTTTGGCGGTAATCCTGTTTCTATGGCAGCGGCACAGGCTGTACTTAAAGTGATTCAGGAAGAAGAATTGCAAACTCATAGCAAATATGTGGGAGGGCTACTTCTAAAAGAACTCACTAAACTTATGGATAAACATGAGGTGGTTGGCGATGTCCGTGGCGCTGGTTTATTTATAGGGTTTGAACTGGTTAAAGACAGAACCACTAAAGAGCCGAATAAAGCATTAGCTTTGAACCTTATTGAAGAGCTCAGAAATACTCATCGAGTTTTAACCTCAGTTGCAGGTCCTTATGGCAACGTATTGAAACTGCGCCCACCTTTGGCTTTCCAAACAAAAGATATTGATTGGTTAGTCGGTGCTTTAGATCAAGCCTTAACAAAATTAAAGTAAGACCTTCTATAAAAAATACCCTTCAAGTTGGATGTTAAATCTAATTTGAAGGGTATTTTATTGTTCATATCTTATGTGTCGTTAGAAGTTATCTCGATTTGCTTAAATAATAAAAAGGCCTTTATTCAAGGCCTGTATTTGCGATGTTTTAGTGTCTTAATTGACGTGGGGTAACACCAAACCAACGTTTAAATGCACGAGATAAAGCACTTACTTCTGAGTAACCTAATAAGAATGCCATTTCTGAAATTGGAATATTTTTCTGCTTAATATAATGTTCGGCCAACTCACAACGAACCTGATCGACTAAATGGGTAAAGGTGAGTCCTTCATTTTTTAGACGACGGGTAAGGGCACAACTACTTAAACCAATATCATGAGCGATTTTTTCAAGATTTGGTTCACCTTCACTCAATTCAAGTTGGATGTGAGAGCGAACTTGATCTGCAAGACTTTGACTTTGAGACGAGCGATTGAGTAGGTGCAACGTATCTAGAATCACTGTTAATAAAATAGAATCACGCCCCGGCATACTATGCTGGACGTCTTTTTTTGAAATGATGATGGAGTTAAAAGGTTGATCAAAATAAACAGGCGCATTAAATAATTTGCTATGTTCTTGCCAAAATTCAGGTCGAGTATGTTCAAAGTGAATCGCGCGTGGTGAATAATGAGGACCCATCACTTCACGGATCACATTCATAAACATGCCCATAGTCAGTTCTGCATCTTGGCGACGAGTTAAAATCGCGCCGTGTTGGACCTGATAATCTATGCGCCAGCTATCTCCTAAATCGACCATCCGATTGAGGGTATCTTTCTGATGCAAATAAAAGTTATTGGTCATGTTCATGAGTGCAGACTCTAATGTGTTTGAACAAAGACCTATGTACCCAATTAGCCCTAAGGATTTGGGTTGAAACTGTTGACCATAATGCAGACCAAAATTATCACAACCTGAAACCAATGCTGCCTGTTCTAGCACCTTGCAATAATTGGGTAGTTGTAAGCTCAACGTTGGGCTGATTAAAAGTTCAGGATTAATACCACTAATACCTAAAACGCGATCAACATCTGCACCTTTTTGACGAATAAACTCGCTTAATCCAGAGGCGGCTGCAGACAATACACCTTGATTACACATATTTGAATCGACAAGATGAGCTGGGTTGAGATGTAACATGTCAAGTCTCATGATATTTATTCCTAACTATTCTTATATTAAGCAAAAGCCATACCAGTTTTTGCTTACGTCCATGATTTTGTTTTGTTAAAAGTTTTTATAAAATAATAACTTATGTTTTGCTGTTTTAAGTTTCAGGCTTGATTCTTTAAGAAGAGATCAAGAGTTGTATTTTAGGTTGGGTAGCGAACTAAAAGAAGGCAGAAAATGTATTAGAGATAGGCAAAAAGGGCAGAACTAAAACAAGAAATTAAGCGGCTTCTCATGCATACAACATGTATTGTAGGCATGAGAAAATAAGTGAAATACTAATTTTTTGTAGTTTTTGCCGTTTGAGCACCATAACTTAAACTGGCCATTGAAGGTCTAAATTGACCTGTATTGGCATCGCGGCCCTGTAGTAAAAACTTAGTATTGGCTTGACCATAGCCCTGCACAGCCTGCTGAGAAAACTTTCCAATATCAGAACTCGGACTGCGCAATCGGTTGATGATCAGAACCTTCTGAGTCGCCGCAAAATCTTGCATCATATTTTGATCGCCTTCACTGTCACCTGCGATAAAAATTGGTCCGTAACCATATTTAGAGACTAAAAAACGCTGGATGGTTGCGGTTTTGCCTTTACCTTGAGTTTGCGCATAGCCATGACGAAACTCGGGTAAAATTCGATTTTGTGCATCTCGTTCCAACTCCATGGCGTAGGCATTTTTTTCATTAATGTTATAGCCGATGTCTGGATTAGAAATAATTTCCTTAATCACATCAATAAAAGATGCCGAACAGACATAGACATCAATGCCATTATCCTGAAAGGCCTTAAATAGATTTTGCATTTCACGGTATGGTCTTAAACCATTTTCCCAAGTGGTTTTCACAACGCCTGCTTGACCCGAAAGTGCAGCGGGAGAGGTCCATGTCACAGGTCCAATCGGTTGCTGAATTTGCCAAGCCACCGTTGCTTTTACCAAATTACGGACTTGTTGTTCGGTAAGCCCAGTAAATAAATAAGTGACCCACGGATATGCAACTTCATGATCAAACGTGTCTCCAATTGCCGCATATAGATATCTCATTTTAGTAATGAAATCGAGATAATGCGGATCTTGTTTAATTTGATCGAGACTTTGCTTGCCTTTTAGACCGCTATAGTGGTGATAAAGCCATGTGTAGCTGGCAATAATATCTGGGGCAATTTTATCAATATTGACGGCTTGGCCTTGCTGGTTATTGTAGGCCGCTTCAAAGTTTTGCGAGCTAATCCCTTTACGAATAATCTGATTAAGCTGCTCTGGCGTGACATTAAACGCTAAGTGTTCAAGCTGATAAATTAACGTTGCTTCTTCGATGTCTAAAAATACCGAAGTATTGTCAAAGTCAGTGACAATATATGGGCGTTTTTCAGGATTGTAGTTAGGGCTATCTTTTCCGTAAGTAGCAATCAATTGGTTAAGTTGGTTAAAGTTAAAAGTGTCCCATTGACCTTTTTGGATATATTCCTTTTTAGGAATAGCGACTGCGGGAGATGTACTTTGTAGAGGGTTGTAATTACATGCGCTTAGAGCAACCATACTTGCCAGACTACTGGTGAGTAATAGTGCTTTGGCAACCTTGCTCAGTTGATGGGTAGCTTGCATAAACCCTTCCTTTAAATTCTATATAATTTAAAAACAAAAATTGAAAATGAGGAAAAGCGATCTAAATCACTTTTCAAATTCCGACAGGCATTTGTCCATTTAGATATTTTTTACAAAGACGCACAGTTTCATTGGACCATTTGTCTCCAAGACTTTGAGCCATTTCTGTTTGTGCGTGAGAACCATTCCAAGCCATCATTTGAATGCGGCGTTGCATGATAAAAGTCGGGATCATTTCATATTCTTCAGACTGAATATGACCTACGCGCTCGTAGCCTTTTAACCAGTAATCAACCCAATGAGGTGCATTTGCATAATGTTCATTGAAGCTAATCGCAGCGGCGAGATCATGCATAAACCAGCTCATGCCGCAGTCATCAAAATCGATCACACCGATACGTTCTTGTTGTAGTAATAAATTGGTTAAACGCAAATCGGCATGAATCAGGCCATAGCGTTCTTGGGTTTTACCAAAAAAGTTTAAATCTTTCGAAATTTGTGCAATGGCTTCTTCAATCACGCCGTGATCTTGAGGTCTTAAATGAGGTGCATTTTTCCAGTTTCCCCAGTGTCCATCAGCACCGATCATGGTTTCATGATTCCACACAATACGTTGAAAGTTTTCAGGCGCTTGCCATGTCTTACTATGTACGTGCAACTTTGCGGTAATTTGCCCTAGTTGCTCAAATGCAGTGGGGTCAACTTCAACAGTCGGCATATCGCCCTCAACCCAGTTGAAAAGGACTGCATAACGATAAATATCATTCGATAGTTTTAAAGTAATGACACGCTCACCTGATTGATCTGCAATCGCAACAGGAACTTGAATACCACTCGCATTTAAAGCATCTAACCATTCAAGCTCGCTTTGTATATCGAGTTTGCTGTGATAGCTGGGACGGTGAATTCGAAGTGCATATCGGGTAGAGCCAGTTGAAATCTGAAAGGTTGCATTTTCAGACTGACACAGCAGTTTGACCTGTCCTTGATATTCCGAGGGATATTGCTTAATTGCTTGTTCTGCCAGTATTTGTAATTGAACTTGGCTTAAAAATTCATTTTGTTCTACAGACATAACCCAACTCCTCAATTTAATTTTTAAACACGTTCTGTGTTGAGATGCCGTCGATCTTATAAAAGAAAAAATGAATCAACTTGACTTCAAGTGGTCGGGGAGATGTTTTGCTGTCAAGTTTTATGAATATCTTTTGCGCAACTATTGGTGGTGTAAATTTGGTCGATAAGGCAATACGACAATGAAAGAGTCAGAATTAAGCGTAGATGTGGGTGCTCTACAACAGGACGCAGAGTATTTTGCAAAACGTCAGTTAAAAAAGGGGGCAGTAGGTTGGTTACTTTTGGTGGGGCTAGGTGTTTCTTACGTCATTTCGGGTGACTTTGCGGGTTGGAATTTTGGGCTGGCACAAGGCGGCTGGGGTGGACTCTTTATTGCAACAGTCATCGTCGCGTTTATGTATCTCTGCATGAGCTTTGTAATGTCTGAGATGTCAACGATGTTACCTACCGCTGGCGGTGGCTATAGTTTTGCCCGCGTTGCATTTGGTCCTTTTGGAGGATACCTCACAGGGACTGCGATTTTAATTGAATATGCAATTGCACCTGCTGCGATTGCCGTATTTATCGGTTCATATTGCGAATCACTCTTTGGAATTGGCGGTTGGGCTGTTTATTTAATTTGCTATTTAGTTTTCATGGGCATTCATTTAAAAGGTGCAGGTGAAGCGCTTAAAATCATGTTTGGAATTACCGCAGTTGCTTGTATTGCACTGGTCGTATTCATTGTTGCGATGCTTCCACATTTTGACAGTGCACGATTGTTTGATATTCCAGTCAGCACTCATGCAGGTGCGAGTCAATTTTTACCGTTTGGCTATATGGGAATATGGGCCGCAGTACCTTATGCCATCTGGTTTTTTCTTGCAGTTGAAGGGGTACCACTGGCAGCCGAAGAAGCAAAAGATCCAGTACGTTCGTTACCACGCGGTTTGATTGGGTCAATGTTGATATTGGCATCGTTTGCACTTTTAATTTTATTTTTAGGAGCAGGCGCAGCGGGTTCAAATGCTTTAAAAAATTCAGGAGCACCTTTAGTTGATGCCCTCATTACGGTATATGGTCAGCACACATGGTTGGCAAGCTTTGTTAACTTTGTAGGTCTTGCGGGACTTATCGCAAGTTTCTTCTCAATTATATATGCCTATTCGCGTCAGATTTTTGCATTGTCACGTGCGGGATATTTGCCAAAAAACTTATCGCTTACCAATGAAAATAAGGCGCCATACTGGGCCATTATCATTCCGGGCATTATTGGGTTTTTACTTTCTTTAACAGGTGAGGGCGACTTACTCATTTTAATGGCTGTATTCGGCGCAACAATTTCTTATGTGTTGATGATGCTTTCACATATCAAGTTGCGTTTATCTCGTCCTGAATTACCACGCCCGTATAAAACGCCTGGTGGAATGTGGACGTCTTGTATTGCCTTGGTTCTCGCTGCTGTTGCTGTAGTTGCAGGTTTAATGGTAAATCCAAAAGTTTGGTTATTGGCCGCGCTTATTTATGTCGGATTTATACTCTATTACTTGTTATATAGCCGTCACCATTTAGTGAAAGGCACGCCTGAGCAAGAGTTCGCCATGATTGATGACTGAGTTTGATTGCGATAAAAATAAAGAGGCTTCGGCCTCTTTTTTAAGCTTTATAAAACGACTAAAAAGTTTAGAAACCAAAATAGAAAAGTTTAAATATTTAACTCAAAGTTTACTTTCACGCGGTCTAAAACAATTAAGGTTCGATATGTTTTTACATCTTCATTATCAGCAAAATGTTTTCTAACCAAACTTTCAAAATGAGATAAGTTATTGCTCAGCATAATAATGATAAAAGAGACACCTCCATTCACGAAGTAGCACTGTTGAATTTCTTCAACAGAAGCAAAGTATTGCTTCGCTCTGTCCATAACTACAGAGCGGTCTTCGCTAAGGCGGACTTCAATAATAGACGTAATTTTTTCACCAAATTTAAGCGGATTTAAAATAGCGCAATTTTTTAAAATTATTTCCTTTTCTTCCATACGCGATATACGTCTTTGCACGGAAGCAGCCGATAAGCCAATTTTTTCAGAAATTTCTCGATGCGAAGTCTTATTGTCTTTTTGAAGTATTCTTAAGATTGCGTAGTCAAAATTATCTAAAGAAATATCTGACATGAGTAAATCTCTCATTAAACTTTAAATATAGAGTTATTTAATCGTTTTATTGAGGGTGATCCTAGCCAAAATAATGGACAGTACTTCCCTCTAAAGATAACGTAACGTTA
>NZ_AMJN01000066.1:0-46038 GCF_000302435.1 Acinetobacter sp. TG2027
GAATGGTGAGATGACCAAAGAAGCGATCTAATCAATTAAAAAAAGAGACCACAAAATGGTCTCTTTTTAATTTCCACATCCAGAGCTTATAGATAGAATAAAATTTCCTAAATTAATTTGATTTGTAATTGATATTTTTTAAAAACAAATCAACAGCGTATTCAACCCAAGTACTGATTTCATTCTCTGATATTAAATAATCAGGATGCGTCAAACATTTTAGATGAGCATCACTTCTTAATAGCGATAAAAATATATTCGTAGCAACTTCTGAAGAAGAGCTTAATTCAATTTCGCCCTGTTTAACGGATTTTTCTAGATATCCTGCAATGATATTTGCTAGACGCTGTGGACCCAATTCAAAGAATTTTTCAGATAACTCTGGGAACCTTACCGCTTCTGCAATACAAACCCTAAAAAAAGCCAAGCCTGAATGCGATAATATAAAACACAGATAGGTCTTCCCAATTTCAGTTAGTGCTGATCGTAAATTATCGGCTTTTGTCTCAACTAAAATAATTTGTTTTTGCATGTTGGTACATTGACGTTCAATCACCGCTGCAAACATCGCTTCTTTATTCTTATAGCAACCATACATCGTTGCTTTTGAAACCCCCGCTTCCTTTTGAATCATGTCGGTCGTTGTTCCACTAAAGCCGTGGATCAAAAAAAACTTTGTTGCTGCATCCAGAATTTTTTGATCTTTTTCATGAGCTTTCGTTAAACCAGACATATTGACCTTATAAAAATTTTAGCGATTTCGTTCTAAGTGTAACTCATCGAAAAGTTCAAAATCGAGAATTGACGGAAATTTAATTAAAGAGTAGAGTACCGATCGGTACAGTACAGTAAATATTTACTCCGTGCAATGAATTGATGTTTAAGATTTAAGGTAAAAGATGAATACAAAGCCACTCATCGGTTTAGCAGGTGCAATATTTGCTGCAATGACTGTTGAATTTAATAACCGAATTACCAGCATTACTTTAGTCGACATTCGAGGTGCAATGGGTATTAGTGTCGACTCGGGTTATTGGGTTAACAGTATTTACGCAAGTGCAATGATTATTGGCATGATCCTGTCTACGAGTTGGGCAGTCATTTTTTCTATGCGCAGAGTTCTTCTTTTTGCTATAGGACTTTGCCTTTTTTCTAGCGTTTTAATTCCTTTTAGTCCAAATATCGAAATCTTTTATCTATTACGTGGCTTACAAGGGCTCGCCAATGGTTTAACCATTCCTTTGCTCATGGCCTGTGCGCTTAGATTTTTAGGACCTGATATTCGACTATGGGGTCTCGCCTGCTATGCATTAACTGCGACGTTCTTTCCCAACTTAAGTGCTGCACTCTCAGCTTTTTACTTAGATGTAATTGGATGGAAAATGATATTTTTCCAAACCATTCCTTTTTGTGCGCTAAGCGCTGCACTGGTGTATTTTGGTATTCCCCAAGATCCTCTTAATTATTCAAGAATAAAAACTTACGATTGGATTGGTGCCATTTTAGCGATTATTAGCTTAGCTAGTCTGAGCACCCTGCTTTTGCATGGCAATCATTTAGATTGGTTCCATTCTCAATTAATTTGTGTATTGGCTTTAATTAGTGCGATTACTTTACCTTGGTTTTTTATACATGAATGGCGTTATCCGTCACCACTCATTAAACCGCAAATGCTCGAAATCCGAAATTTTGCTTATGCTGTTTTCGCACTCTTTTGCTTTGTCATTATTGGTATGTCCACCAGCACATTACCACTCAATTACTTAAGTGCTGTACATGGCTATAAACCCACTCAGACCATGTGGATTGGCTTACAAATTGCGGCCCTGCAATTTATCTATATTCCTATTGTTGTGAAGCTTTTAAATCAAGCTTGGGTGGATAGCCGGTATGTACACGGGTTTGGCTTACTTCTGGTCATTGCGGGTTGCCTAGGTGCAAGTCAACTTGATACCACATGGAATCAAGACCAATTTTATTTTTGGCATGCAATCTCATGTCTGGGGCAAACCTGTGTCGTGCTCTCGCTCTTAATGATGGGGACAAACAGTGTTCACCCAACTATGGCAATTTATGCATCCCCTATGATTAATACCCCGCGTGCTATTAGCGGTGTACTGGGTGTTTGTATTTTAGACTGGATCAGTCGAGTACGCGGTGAATACCATTCAACACGACTGATTGAAAATACAGCCCAACATGTTTTCCAAAATATTCAAGGCCCTGTTATTAATCCACTTACTCCACCTGTGCTCACCGCAAATGGTGCAGATCGTGTTTCAGGTGGTTTATCTGCCCTAAATTCTGCGATTCAAGCGCAACAATCAGTTTTAGTTATTAGCGATCAATATCTCATCTTAGCTGGCCTTACCGCTATTTTATTCATCGTGATGTTGATTTTGCCAGTTCGAACTTATCCGCCACGTATTGCTCTCATTAAGTTAATGAATAGTCATAACTCAGGAAAATCTTTATGAGTACTCTCGAAGCCCAAGACACCATCCATACCGAACCACCCAAGTTAACCAAGGTGCAATTTCTCAAAAAGCATTGGGTTATGGCTATTGCGTTTATTATTGTCTTAGCATCTATTTTGTGGGTTTTAAAACTTATATTTTTACCGTCTTCGGTTGTTGAAACAGACGATGCACGTGTAGATGTAGAGTATTCAACTATTGCCCCTAAGGTATCTGGCAATATTGAAGAAATTTACATTAAAGATCATCAGACCGTAAAAAAAGGCCAACTTTTAGCAAGGATTGATGCACGTGATTATCAAGCTGCTTTGGCTGAGGCTGAATCTAATTATGCCAAAGCGCAAGCTGACCTGAGTGAAGCAATGCTCGCAGTGGATAGACAACCCACTGTTATTCGTGAAACTGAAGCACAGCTGAGAAAAGTAGAAGCTGGAATTAAGCTCACAAAAGACAATACGGCGCGTTATGAGCAACTACAAGCACTTGGAGCGGAATCTAGATTAATTACCCAGCAGTCTAAGACTACATTGACTGAACAATATGCTGACTTAGACAGCAGTAAAGAAAAAGTGATTGATGCACAGTATCAGCTCAACCAATACAAGATTCAGGTACAAGCCAAACAAGCTGCTCTTAAACAAGCACAAGCCGCACTTGATAAAGCAAAACTGAATTTGAGCTATACAGAGGTTCGTGCGCCTATTGATGGCATGATTGGTCAAAAGTCAGCTAACGTAGGTAACTTTGTGAGCGCTGGTAATCCACTCATGGTGGTTGTTCCTATAGATCAGGTTTATGTAGAAGCCAACTTCCGTGAAATTGAGTTAAAAAAGATCAAGATCGGACAATCTGTTAATGTCTATGTAGATGCTTATAACGTTGAGCTAAAAGGTGTGGTAGACAGCTTCTCTCCATCTACTGGCGCATTTTTCTCTCCGATCTCGGCGACCAATGCAACAGGTAACTTTACCAAGATTGTTCAGCGTCTACCTTTACGAATCAAGCTTATTGAAAATCAAAAAGACGTTAAATTATTACGCCCAGGTTTATCTGTTTTAGTCTCTATTGATACGACTAAATAATTAGTCTAAACCTTGGAATATGAGAGAAAAAAGAGACCTTTTACGGTCTCTTTTTTAATGATGAGTGTTAAAAAGTCTTTAAAACTTTTTGGTGTAGTTGACAAATAGACGATCTTCACCAAAGTCATTGCCATGTTTTACGTTGTAATCAATACGAATGTATTGAAGAGCGACGCCTTTTAAGAAAGGCTGCTGAAACGCATAATTTAAAATCACATTCGATTCAGTTTCATGGTTTTTTTCACCATTGGCTGCATTAAAGTCATGGCCGTAAACATATTTAACCATTGCATTTAAACCTGGAACATAATCTTTAAAGTCGTAGCCATACATCACATGATAAGACTTTTCGTCTTCTTTAAAGAATCCAGTTGCGTTCCAGTTAATGAAATAGGTTTCTGGTAAGAAACCATCTGGTAGAGGGTAAGCTGATTCACCCATAATTTGTTGGTAGCCCAAGCCAAAGGTATGGTTTTTTACTTTGAGCGTTTCTAGCACCCCGATGTTTTACGCATCAATATCAAAAGTATTGCCATCATCTTTTGCATTGAAGTATTTAAACTTAGATGTAAGCGCAAAGTTAGGCTGTTTCCAATTGTGCTCAAGTCCAACATAGTGTTTGTTGTACAGGTCTTCTAAATTACCAAAGTAATATTCACCCTTTAGCGACGGTGTGAATTGATAGCGCAGATCTATGTAATTTAAACCATCAGATTCTTTAGTGATTCCATTTGCCGTGAAAGAAAACTTTTTAAAGTCTTCTTCATTTCGTGGAGATACTTTTTCCACTCGACCAATTTCTGCATAGAGCTGATCTGAAAGTTGCGACTTAAGATTGGTTCCCCAATAAGAGGCAAGTAATTGTCGGCTGGCATCCACAGCCGTTACAGGCAGGTCTAACCAGAGTTCACCGACACTTAAAAGGGTTTTGTCATAACCTAGTTTTAAAGTTGCGCCGTATTTTTGATAGTCTGAAGCCTGAGATTGTGTTTCTTTATTAAAAGGTAAAACCGTGTCCGCAATATGTTTGTCTGAACTCAAGCGCACGGCGTATTGTACAGAAGCATCTGCACCAATCGTAATGGGCTTGTCTGCAATTTGCAGAGGGGTGTCATGCATTTTCGACTTATAAAATAGCGATGCTGCCTGAGACCAACTGCCAGTATCTTTTAAGGCATCATTATCAAAATTACGGTTGATATAGGCATTCTTTAGCGTGAACTTCCATTCATCTTCGCTTTGTTGAGAGGTATCTGCTGCCCACAACAAGGAATGACCACTACAGATAAATAAAAGAGTAGAAAACTTTAAATATGGGGTTTTTAAATATTTCATGAAACAAATCATCCTTTAATTATTGTCTGCGCCATCCTTTGGCACAGACATATATTTGTTCGGTGCGATAGCCTTATCTCAATTTGAAGCGACTAAAACTTGAGACTGATTTTTCTTTAAACGTTTAATGAGTAACAACGAAACCGCGGCACAAAATGCAGGTATCGCTAAAATACTTAAAATTTCAAAACTGGAGAGGTTTAATGACATTAACCAGCCGCCCATAATTGACCCCACAATCGACCCTGAGCGCCCTACTGCGTTGGCCCAACTTACCCCTGTTGCACGGCAATGTGTTGGATAAAAACTAGATGCAAAAGCGTTTGCTCCCACTTGCGAACCACTAATTCCTGCACCTACCCCAAACATGGCAAACATCAATAAAGCCGTGTTTGCCTGTTCAATTCCAAACCCTAAACAAATCAGGAAGAATCCGCCAAAAACATAAGCCGTACTTAAAATTTTGGTTGCATCCATCTTATCCATTAGTAGGCCTAAGACAATCGCACCAATGGTTCCACCTATTTGGAAAATTGAAGTAAGCCATGACGCATTGGATAAATTAAAGCCCTCATTGGTTAATAAAGTAGGCATCCAACTTGAAATCATATAAATAATGAGAAGGCTCATAAAAAAGGTAAACCAAATCAAAAAAGTACCCAAAGCAAAGCCTTTATTAAACAAATCTTTCAAACTTGATTTTTCAACTTCATTGACTGTTGGAACCAAAGTTGGTGTGCTATTTAAATGCGGTGCGATACAGTGAATAATCTTTTCAATTTTCTGGGTGCTCTTCTTTTTAAGCACTAAAAATCGAATAGACTCAGGTAGTAAAAAATATAAGAAAGGTACAGTCGCTAAAGGCAACACTCCCCCAATAAGCAAAATACCGTGCCAACCAATATGAGGAAGTAGCTGAGCTGAAAAAATGCCACCAAGAGCAGAACCAATGGTAAAACCACAGAACATCATAGTCACTAAATTAGAACGGCGAGATGTAGGCGCATATTCAGAGGTCAAAGTAATTGCATTAGGTAAAGCCCCACCTAAGCCCAAACCAGTGAGAAATCTCCAAATAATCAGAGTTTGTAAATCTGCTGAAAAAGAGGCAAAAACACTGGCAATTCCAAACATAATGACCGACCCAATCAAAATCGGTTTACGGCCTAATTTATCGGATAACGGCCCAAAAATGAGTGCACCTGCCATCAGTCCAAATAAACCAGCGCCAAATAAAGGTGCCAAATCGGTTGCTTGCAACCCCCATTCCGCCTTTAAAGCAGGTGCAATAAACCCAACTGCCGCGGTATCAAAACCATCAATCGCAACAATCAAAAAACACAACCACATGATTAATTTTTGCAAAGACGATAGCGGTATTTCATCAATGAAACTTTGTACGTCTATAGAGTTTTGAGACATGAGAGCTCCTTTCGCCAATACATTGGCGTATATGCAATCCTTAGCAAAGGCGCCCAACTGTATTTTTTATTTAGGTTGAGCACCTATTTCAATAAATCAGATCAATTTGATTTATTTCACATTCACCGTAATTCCAGTCAGTCCAGTAATGTCTGCACGCATAACATCACCTTTCACTACCGCACCCACGCCTTCTGGAGTTCCTGTAAAAATCAAATCACCTGCTTTTAGTTCAAATAACGTAGATAAATTGGCAATCGTTTCGGCCACAGACCAAATCAGGTGACTGACATCGCTGTGCTGTTCGGTTTTACCATTTACCGTTAAATGAATATCTGCATTATTGATTTCACCCGTTTGAGTAATCGGATGAATTGGGCCAACTGGTGCAGAAAAATCAAAAGCCTTACCGATTTCCCATGGTCGACCTTTTTCACGCATTGCCATCTGTAAGTCACGACGTGTCATATCTAAACCAACGGCATAGCCATAGATATAGTTCACTGCATCCTCAACCGAGACATTTTTGGCATCTTTACCAATTGCAACAACCAACTCAATTTCATAATGAAAATTTGAAGTTTCAGATGGATATGGAATATCAACCGCATCTTTATTTACCGGAACAATCGACTCAAGATCATTTGGCTTACAAAAGAAAAATGGTGGTTCACGGTCTGGGTCAAAACCCATTTCACGGGCATGAGCAGCATAGTTACGGCCAACGCAATACACACGGCGTACTGGAAATTTATACTCTGAGCCATGAATAAATAGACCCGCAGTGGTCATTGGTTCAAAAATAAATGACATGTTAAATTCCTTCTATTAGGTTAATCACGACTCAAAATGCATCGGCCTGCTGTTCAGGTGCTGCTTTTTGAAATGCTTCTAAGGTCATGCAATGTTGGTAAATTTCATTAATATTTGAATAAGCCGACAAATCGACTTTAAAACGCTCGGCAGACACTACTTGTGGAACTAAATAGGCATCTGCAATGGTAGGTTGATTGCCATAGCAAAACTTTTCGCGATTCTGGTCTTGTTCCAAAATATGCTCTAAAGCAGCAAATCCATCCTGAATCCACTTGGCACACCATGCATTGATTTGTGCATCATCCAACCCTAAGTTCTGGCGTAAATATTCAAGAACACGCTTGTTGTTTAAGGGGTGAACATCGCATCCAACTAATGCAGCAATGGCACGGACTTTTTCACGACCCAATGCATCTGTAGGCAATAAAGCAGGTTCGGGATATTGTTCTTCTAGCCATTCGATAATGGCTGGACTTTGCAACAAGTTTCCCGATTCAGTTTCAAGTACTGGTACAAATCCTTGCGGATTTAAAGCTTTAAAAGCAGCTTGATGGTGTTCGTTTTTAGCGAGCGATATATAAGCCGCTTCGTAAGCCAAACCCTTTAGGTTCAAAACAATGCGAGTTCGGTGTGATGTACCGCTACGGAAAAAACTATAAAGTTTCATGCTACATTCCCTTGATAGTTTTTCACTGCATCAAGGCAGTTATTGACATTCCAACCATATAACCACTCCATTGCATCATAAAAACGTTCAGTAGGACGTCCACGCCACAAATCGTTGCGAACCAAGCGTTGTACACCTTTGGCATGGTAAATTTTGCCCATTTCACGTGAAGACAAAACAATACGTGCTGTACGTGCCACTCGTGCTTTTTGATAAATATCAAAAGCTTTTAAAATGTCATGGTCGGTAACACGTAAGGCTTCGCCTAAAGTTACGGCATCTTCCATCGCCATACATGCACCTTGCGCCATATATTGCGTGGTTGGATGTGCTGCATCACCAAGTAATGTCACACGGCCAAAAGTCCAGGTTTCAATCGGTTCACGGTCTGCGGTTGCCCAGCGGCGCCAGCTTTTAGGTAACTCAATCAATTGACGAGCTTTCGGGCAAATTCCTTGAAAATAAGACAGCACTTCTTCTTTTGAACCATCGGTTACGCCCCACTGTTCTTGCTCACGGCTATGGAACGTCACCACAACGTTATATTCCTTTCCGCCGCGCAGTGGATAATGCACAAGGTGGCAATTTGGCCCGACCCAAATACTGGCCGCATTCCATTTCAAGTCTTCAGGAAACTCGCTTTCAGGTACTACAGCACGGTAAACCACATGGCCTGTAACCAATGCAGGGTCACCTACATAAGTGTCACGCACAACAGATTTAACCCCATCAGCACCGATAAGTGCCTGACCATGATATTGCGTACCGTTTTGATCGGTAATCGTTACGCCAGCATCATCTTGGTCAACTTTTTGAATATAACAATTAGTGATAATTTCCAAGTTGCCGTATTTTTTAGCACCTTCCACTAATGAACCATGAATATCGGCACGGTGAATCACCGCATATGGGTTACCAATACGTTCACGGAATTTTTCATCGGTTGGAATTTTGCCGACCTGATATTCATCAATCGCATCATGCATGACCATATAGTCGGTATAGACCGCTTTACTGCGAGCAATTTCACCAATTCCCAGCGCATCAAAGGCATGAAAAGCATTCGGGCCTAGTTGAATACCTGCACCGATCTCACCAATTTCAGGGGCTTGTTCAAAAACCTGTACCTTAAAGCCTTGTTTTGCCAAAGCCAGTGCAGCTGCAAACCCGCCAATGCCGCCACCAGCAATTAATATCGGTTGTTGAGTATTTGACATGATTTATATCCTTATAAAATATTCTATTTACTGGCGCTCACGCACAGAGTACAGACCCAATTTCCGTTGTAAGGGTGCTTCATCTGCAATAAACAAATAGCATGGTTGATCTGAGGTATTGATTAAATCAATATGTGAAAAACATGGTGCACATGCCGTATCAGCTTTATTTAAATTGAAATCTTTCTGATCAATTTTGACTTGTAACTGACCGTCAATCACATGAAAAATTTGGGCAGTAGAGCGTGGTTGGAGCTGTAAAGTTTCATTTGGTCTGAGCATTAAAGCTGAGTAACCAATAATATTTTGGCAGTCATCACCAGTTTCAGGATTGATGTAAGTCACCTGAATTGGGGCTTGATGGTTTTTATCATCTGCAAGCGCATGCAAAACTTTTTTGGTTTCTTTCCAAGAGTAACGCATGATCGGATACGAGGCATTTTCACGGGTAAAATGTGCAGTTGGCACAATACCAGTACCATAATAATGGGCACTTCCGGCACTGGTCACTTTTTGGATTTCACCCGGTTGTACATAAGAAGCTTCCATGTAATAAACCAAAGGTAAATCCAGTACATCTAACCAGATCACAGGCTCATCACCCTCATGTCCATGTTCATGCCAAAGCCCTGATGGTGTAAGGATTAAATCCCCATGCTCCATCATGCATTTTTGACCTTCAACAGTCGTATACGCCCCTTCACCTTCAACAATCAGACGCACTGCATTTGGGGTATGTCGATGTGATGGCGCCCATTCTTTTGGTAATAAAAGCTGCATGCCAAGATACATGACCGAACTGGCTTTCATATTTTCCAGACCATGTCCGGGATTTGCTAAAACCAATACACGGCGTTCAGCTTTTTCAATTGGTGTTAACTCACCTGCTTCGAGCAATAAAGGTTTAATATTCTGAAAATACCATGCGGTCGCTATCGTCTGCGGCATCGGTTTATGCGGAGGTAATACATTGCGTAAACTTGGCCATAAAGGGACTAAATTTGATTCTTCAAGTTGACCAAGATAACGTTTCGGCAAGTCATCTAGTGTTGCTAACTGTTCCATTTCAGATCCTCTATTTAAGGCCAATTGGTACAAGAATGCTTTGTACTTTTACGGCCTATTCTTCCTTGGTCATCAATTTAACAATCGAAAATTGTTGAATCCATGCACAAAAAACAATAGTCTGTATTGATAAAATCAATACAAGGAAGTTAAAGTGTTTGATCTTGATACTCGGCTTTTACAAATTTTCTTTGAAATTTATAAACATAGCAGTGTATCTAAAGCTGCTGAACAGCTTGAAATCGGACAACCGACTTTAAGTATTGCGTTAAATAAATTACGTGAGCATTTTCAGGACCCACTTTTTGTTCGTATTGAAAATAAGATGCAACCTACTGAGTTATCTAAACAAATATATCCGCTGGTTGTAGAAATTCTGAACCGACTAAAACTGGTTCAAAACTACAATATTGAATTTGATCCACAGACTTCAAATTATCAATTTAAAATCAGCATGACTGATATTAGTCATCTTGTTTTATTACCTAAACTGATCAATTATTTACGTGCCCATGCACCTAATATTCGCTTAGAAATTGTCCCCATTGATGCCAATACACCAGTCATGATGTCAAATGGAGACATTGATTTAGCCATTGGTTTTTTGCCTCAGCTTGAAGCAGGTTTTTATCAGCAAACGCTTTTCCAACAACGTTATATTTGTATTGCCAGTAAAGAACACCCAAGGCTTACAGGCACAACGCTTTCAGACCAAGAATTTCGCCAAGAGCTGCATGTCGATATTTTCGCAACTGGTGGACACTATGTGCTGGAGCATGAGTTACAAAAACTTGGAGTAAACCGAAATATTCTGGTTCGCCTGCCAAGCTATCTAGGCGTTGGATTAGTTGTTCAAGACACAGATGCGATTGCAACGATTCCCCATTATTTAAGTCAGGTGCTTCTAGTAAGAGGCGGTTTAAAAGTTTTAGAACTGCCTTATCATTTTCCAACTTATAGTGTGAAGCAGCATTGGCATGCACGAGTTCATCAAACACCAAGCAACCAATGGTTAAGAAGAGTATGTTTTGAACTTTTTTCTGAGTAGAGCGTTTAAACAGACACCATTAAAAATCTAATAAAAATAAAAAGACTTTGCATAGGTGAATAAGATTTCACTACACAAAGTCTTTATAAAATCTTTTTTAATTAATCTAAATTCATGGCAACCGTTCTAGTTGGAAGCACAAAAGGCTTTACAAGATAAAACCATAGTGCCATCGGGACTCGTCCGAATTAATGCCCCTGTATTTTTTGGTCAACGGCATATTGCGCCGTGGTTGGCGGGTTTATCAGAACGTTATCCAAGACTCTTAATAGAACTAATACAAACCGATGAATTTATAGATCCGTTACGCGAAAGCACCGATTTAATATTTCGCATTGGAACGCTGACCGACTCATCATTTCATGCACGTATTTTTGGTACACAAAAATACCATTTGGCAGCATCTCCTCAGTATGTTGCCAAATACGGTACGCTTGATCAGCCGACAGAACTTAATCAACACAAATGCCTAGTCTATAAAGGCTTTGAAGGTCCTAACCGTTGGTTAGTGCGGAAGCCTGCTGAAGAATGGGTACATTATCCAATTACTCCCTTACTTTCTTCAAACAATGCCGAGAGCTTAATGACAGCTGCACTTCATGGTATGGGGATTGTTTTATTTCCTGACTGGTTGATTGGCGAAGCTTTAAAACAAGGACACTTAATCAAGCTTTTACCTGAATATGAAGTCGCGATTAAATCGCAACCCCAGCATATTGCAGCCATTTATCCAAATGTCCGCCATCCACCACTTAATATTAGAGCAGTGATAGATTATTTTTCAGAAATCTATGGAGACACACCGTATTGGCAGAATTAATTTTGTAAATAGAGTAAAAGAGATCAATTAACTGGTATCTTTTTGATTTATAACAAATCTATAAAGACTTAGCCGCAAATACTAGCTATTATTCTTTTTGTTTTTGGATCGATAACTATCGTGACTCTGTCTGGGCGAAATTCTTCTGTAACTGGCTCCCCAACATAAGCACTTCGATAAACTCTCGTATTAGTTGCCCACCCATAACCCATATAGAATAAGGCTTACGGTATAATAACAATCTATTAATTTATAAAATAAAATCAGGTAATTGCGTTCATTGTAGGAAATTGAAAGACAAATATCATACATCACAAAACTTGCTTAAGCTTGAACACTTCATCCATATTTCTAGAATATTTCTCCACTTTTTCCCGCTCTATGTTGAAAATATTTTTCCAAAATCCCCTCTACTCCACAAAATTTAATAATTTTTCTCTAGCTCTTATAAGAATATCGATTGGGCTATTCTTTTTAACGACTGGATATAACAAGCTTTTTGTAGAAAAGAATCAACAAATTATGTTGGATACTATAATTCATGCAGGAATACCATTTCCTGAGTTCATGGCTGTCTTTGTATCTCTTTGTGAGTTTGTACTTGGACTAATGCTTACTATTGGGCTCTTTACTCAAATTTCTTGTTTGATCTTGATCTTTATTTGTTTTATTGCATTCATCACAGTAGGCATCTATACAATTCCATCAGGACTAGATTTAATAACTTGGACAAGTTGGTTTTTTTATATTCACGATCTACTTTATATATTTATTCTAACTTTTATTCTTTCCAAAAAGCCTGACCCTTTAACCCTTGATCATTTATTATTTAAAAAATTTATGTAAATAAAAGCCCTGCTAACAATCAGTCTTTAGCTGGGCTCTCTTTAGTGAAATATGTTTGACTAATTTAACTAATTTAATACTGGTACTTATAATTAAGATATAGAAAATAGAGAGCGTACAATACTCCCGCGACAATGAGAGTAAGAAAGAATGAAACTAAACATATGATTTTCATTTCAAATGATATATTCGCTTTAATTCCTGTCTCTTGCTCCCTTCTTCTTATAGAAAGATAACCTTTCATATTCCAAAAAGTGAAAAATATAATCGTAATAATTATGAGACAAAGCAAAAGATAGTATTCTGATGTGAAAGGATTATTGATAGCGTCATTGCATTTTTGCTTTTCTATTATTTCTGCTTGAGTTAATTCAGTTTTCACTGAAACACCCCATTTCTGACTATCAGGTAGAAAATACTTATATTCACAATAATCTATAAATTTTTCTTTCTGATCACGTCCATCTCCTTTAGTTCCAGAAGATGATGTATGATTAAGTCTTACTGTAGTTGTCATTTGCCATTTGTATTTAAAAATTTGGAGCAATTATAAATACCAACTTGCTCCAAACTCAATAAACACTATTACAATAAAAAAAGCCCATCTTCCGATGAGCTTTTTATTTAATTGGGATTATTAATATGCATTAGGCTTTAAATTCTGCTAATACAAAGTTTTTTACTATTTCATCAAAATTAGGTTTCAGAAGAGTTGGCTTGCTATCTTTTATAGTTTTATACCAATAACTCGCTGCAACTCCCATACTAATCAAAGCTAACAATTTCATTGCTCACCTCACTTATTGGGAAGAGTGAAACTTAAAGTATCATTCGCGTTTGTAGCGTTCCAACTCGTTTTAGGGTGGTTTCTGTATATTTTTTAAGCACTATGTAATAAATAAAGCCCATATCTTTGTGAGCTTTCTTTAAGGTCAGTAGTGCAATTTACTTACATCGCATCCAATATAACGCAAAAAAGATTTATTCTTCGGTTTTAACTTCGTCTGTAGCTGGAGTAATTATAAATGGTTGAGTGAAGTAAACTGGATAATCCAGATTCTTATATCTAAGATTCAGCTTTTCCTGAAATTTCATAAAGTTTGCAGCTCTTATCATTTTTAAAATTTTTTCATCTTGCTCTAGATCACCACTACTCTTAGTAAGAACTACCTCAAATGAACCATTTTTATAAAGTTTTATACGTGCCTCTGCTGTTAGATCTTTTGGCGCTGATTTAGAAATATGAGTACTTGGAACTTTATCATTTCCATAGACAGACATGCCAAGAGTTAAAACAAATAGTCCTTTTACTAAATATCTTTTTATCATATTTTACCTATAGTTACGTTTACTCATATTTTTATAAATGCTAGGATTAAATAAATCATTGAATAACCTAAATAATATGAGCTTTAGTATTTATTTACCAGCTAAATCTTTTAAAGGGACACATAACAATACTATTATCGAAGGTAGTTTCGAATCTGGTTCATTTGAAGGCCATCTTTTCTTTAATGGAAATTATTTACTATTACCATCCAAGAGCTGCGGCAATTTGAACTGCTCCTATTGCAGAAGCTAGGAACAAAAAGATTGCAGGCACTTCTATAGCGACAAAAAGTCGCATTACTTGCCAAAAAATTACTTTATCATGTTTCCATGATAGATAAATTCTCTTAAAAAAATTAATAAAAGTCTGTTTTAAAGTATCTTTCTTATTCATTGGAATGCCCAAACTTTTAATTCGCTCATCCAATTCATTATTTAATGGTTTAATAAATTGCATAAAGCTAGAGAAACACCAGAAAAATAAAAAACTGATAATTGCTAAAGTAAATATCCAAAAAACTAACCACTGATAAGTCCAGATAGGTAAATGAACAGCTCGATAAAGTAATAATAAGCAAATCGAACCTAATACTGATTGAGTAACTAGATTTGACATAAATTTAGAAAAGGCTTCTTGCCCGTTCTCACTTAAAATATACATAGAAAATTCCTAAAAATATTAATTTTCATAAAGTTAAAGTTATTATGTTTGCAAACATGTGAGTAAAGATAATTGTATTTTTAATCTTCAGCAAGATACTTAATAATTGTTATTCAACAAATTATATACTTTTTTACAACTGATTTTTTACATTAATTATGGTCTAATTCTTTTTAAATCCAAAGCGCCAACTTTTCCCAGTTAGCGCTTTTTTTGTTTACAATTTCCTGATTATTTTTTATAAAATTCTCTAGCGGTGTATTAAGCCAATGATCAATTTACAGCTTATTCTCAGCTAAAAATAACTGATTAATGTACCCGAACAAAAAAACCTCACCACCACATCCCTCTCTTCCAAACTTTTTGAGCTTAAAATCTGGAACATCAAGCCATCAATTAAGTTTAAAAACAAATTGGCATCGGGCTTTAATGAATGAGTGTCCAAACTAAAAACCAAATCAAAAAGTTCTTTAAGCAGCTATTTTCTATACTCAATTGCCATGTGGTAGGCCTGCGAGTAAATCTGTTTAGTTTCAAAAATGGCTTTAAGTATGCGGTGCCGCCCAATTATGCCACCACACCTCAAGCAGTAAAACTAAGAAAAAAGAGACCTTTTATGGCCTCTTTTTCTAAAAAATAGAACTTGGTAAAAGATTTTAAATTTATTTTTTCATTAGTTTAAAAGCAACTACATAGTCACCGGGCGGTGTTTGCATAAAGTAATGGCCACCTGCAACAATAACAACATACTGCTCTCCATCAATAGAATAAGTCATAGGTGTTGCTTGTCCACCCGCAGGTAATTTGGCACTCCAGATCGACTTACCAGTTTTACTGTCAAAGGCATGCAAACGGTTATCAGTTGCAGCAGCAACGAATACAACTCCACCATCTGTAATAATAGGCCCACCATTATTAGGTGTACCAATATTAATAGGTAAATATGTTGGCAATCCAAATGGACCATTGTGCTCTGCAGTTCCCAAAGGTTTTTGCCAAATCACTTTCTTGGTGTTCATATTAATAGCAGTAACCATTCCATATGGTGGTTCATTACAAAGCACATTGGTAATTGGAGCATAGAATGGTTGAACATTTACTGCATAAGGAGATTCAGCCATTGCTGCAATTGAGCCATTTTTCTTAGCACTAAATTTCGGATCATCCATCGGTAAAATACCTTCTTGATCTGCTTTAGCTCTTGCAACCAACTGGTTGTACATTGGGGTATTACTCCAGTTAGCGATCAAAATACCATTTTTAGGGTTATAGGCTATGCTTCCCCAATCACTACCACCATTAAATCCAGGATATTGAATCCATGGTTTATTAACCGTAGGAGGAGTAAATTCACCCACATAATATGCTTGTCTATATTTAATACGACAAAGCATTTGATCAATTGGTGATATGCCCCACATTTTTGATTCTGTTAAATCTGAAAACCCTAATCGAGGAATATCTACAGACCATGGTTGTGTAGGCGAACGCACATCATCTGGAATAACAGATTTAGGAGCTTGGCGCTCGACAACTTTTGAAATGGGTTTACCTGTAATTCGGTTTAATACAAATGTCTGTCCTCTTTTTGTTGGCATAATGAGCGCTGGAACAATCTTTCCTGATTGATCTTTATAATCAAGTAGAGTTGCTTGTGATCCTAAATCATAATCCCATGCGTCCTTATGAACAGTTTGAAAGCTCCATTTTTTTACCCCTGTTTGAGCATCCAATGCAACAACTGTGGTAGAAACTTGATTTTCTTCTTCTGTACGTAAAGCGCTATAGTAGTCGGGGGCCGAACTTCCTGTTGGAACATAGACTGTATTTAATTTTTCATCAACAGTCATAACTGTCCAAGAGTTAGGCGTACCACGGCTATAGGTTTCACCTTTTGGAGGTAATCCATGTCGATTTGGTTGTCTTACATCCCAAGCCCATTTAAGAGAGCCAGTATCAACATCGTATGCACGTATTACCCCGGATGGTGCTGTACGGCGTTGGTTATCTTGAACTTTATGGTTGACTACAATTACTCCATTTACTACAGGGGGTGGCGATGTAACAGCCATGAATCCTGGAACTGTATGACCAATCCCTTCTAGCAAGTTAACATGTCCATTTGTACCAAATTGGGGACATGCCTTTCCTGTTTTTGCATCTACCGCTATAAGTTGCATATCTAGTGTGCCTTCAATCACCTTTTCATGACATATTTCATTCTCAGGAATTACTTTTGAAGTATAGAACGTGACACCGCGACACACTGCGGTCGACGGTAATTTTTCATAAGCTAAATTATGCTTATATTCCCAAATTTTCTTACCAGTACGCGCATCTAATTTCAGCATGTTATTGGTAGCAGTACACAAGTAAAGAGCATCATTGACTTTAATTGGTGTTGTTTGGGCAGCCCATTTATTTTTTTTATCTACAGGAGGCATATCTCCTGTACGCGTTACCCAGACTTGTTTTAACTGATTAATATTTTCAGGGTTAATTTGATTAGTGGGTGAAAAACGGGTTCCCTGCGCATCTCTTCCATAATACCGCCAATCACTATCTGGTTGAGTACTATCCGCATGGTATACATTTGAAGTATTTTGAGGAATTTGGCTTGTATCGAGAGAAGTGAAATAGGGATACCATGCTAATGCACCTGCTATAACAAAACATGTAACAATAAAGCCGGTAAAACTATAAGCAACTCTTTTTCGTATACCATGCGCAATATATGGCAGGAGTAAAGATAAAAAAAATGCGAATACAGCTATGGTCGCTACACGAGGTATCCAGCCCCAAAATCTTGTACCAGACTCCCAAATTGTCCAAATGAGTGTGTACACAAAAACTATGCCAAAGATTTTAGCGCCTATAATCTTGTTTAGATATAGATATATACTTGATATTATGAGTAATAATCCAGTAATGCAGTAATACCAAGATCCATTTAATATTATTAAATATGCTCCACCACCAAACAAAGTCAGAGCAAACAATAACTGTATCACTGCATAAGCTTTTATAAAAAAGCTTGCACTCCCTATAGATTTAGAGCCCATTATTACCTCTTTTTAAATTATTTTTAAACATAATTCCAAGCCATATCTTTAAAATCACCGTATATAATTTCTATTCACAGTCACAGTATCTAGATTTAAAAAATTTGCGAAAGGTTAGGTGAATTTTAAAGGAATAGAGAGTGTGAATAATGCTTAAAAACAGTAGAAGATAGATTTTTCTACAGACAAATACTTTTACAAAGACACTATTAATTATAATTTTTTTAAAAAGCTAAACTATCGCTAAAAATGAAATTATATGTTGCATTTTTTGCAACATAAAAAAATAAATAAAAAATAACAATAGTTTATATTAATATTTTTATAAAAATGTATTTAAAAAATATCTTTCACTCTCTCAAAATACATGGTAAAAATCATATATAAAAAACAAATAGATACACAAAAATTTCTTAAAAAATACTCTACTAAAATATACATTTATTTTTCTAGGTATTACTTATTTTCAGTAAAATTACAAAAAAATAAGCATATTATAGAAAAATAAAAATCTTAATTTTTGATGCAGCCCCTATGAAAGACCTGAACGATTTATACATTTTTTCCCTAATTGTAGAGCATGGTGGATTAAGCAAAGTTGAAGAAAAAACTGGTATAAGCAAATCCAAATTAAGCCGTAGATTATCTACATTAGAAAAAAATCTAAATATTAAATTACTACAAAGGGACTCTCGACAAGTCAAAATGACTGCTATTGGCGAACAAATTTATCAATATGTTCAATCTATGCTTAAAGAGGCTCAAAATGTTTATGATTTAATTGATCAATGTCAAGAGGAGCCAATAGGTACTATTAATGTGAGTGTTCCAATTGGAGTTGCAGAAAGACAATTACCTTTGATTGTTCCAGAATTTATGGAGAAATACCCTAAAGTTGCAATAAACTTTATAGTGACTAATAAAAAAATTGATATATTAAAAGAATCAATAGATATTTGTATTAGGGTCGGCTCTAGCAAAGAAGTTGATAACAATTTAGTAATGAGACATTTAGGCTATCTTGAATCCGTTTTAGTCGCTAGCCCTGAATATATTCAACGGTATGGAATACCTAAACATCCAAATGAATTAAATAATCACAAATTATTAAGCAACAACCTGGATAATGAAAATCAGATTTGGTTTTTTGAAAATTTAGAACAAAAGTTAAATACAAGTATAAAGCCATTTATTAAAGCTTCAAGCCTAACATTACTCATGTCATTAGCACAAGATAACCAAGGTATTGCTTTACTCCCTCTTATCAGATGCCGAGATTTAATAAATGAAAAGAAACTTATAGTTATTTTACCTGAATGGAAGCTTCCTAAAGGAAATTTTCATATAATATTTCCACCTAGAAGTGGAGCACTTCCAGCATCTAAAGTTTTTCTCGATTTTTTAATTGAAAAAATGCCAAATTTAATCAATAAAATGCAAGCTATAACATAATTTATTTTTAAATTATTTATTTAAATTTCATTCTACAAAATACGTTATTTCTATAATCTATTTTATGACTATAAAATATAAAAGAGGAACATACGGATGTTCCTCTTTTTACATAAAATTTATTGCGACAAACTTGATTCAAACTTTAGAACTTCTTGTATAGAACTTCTTTTTTCCAAGTTATATTTCAAATTGAGAATTTTAGGCCATTTCTCTAAGTCTATAGAAAAATAGTCACACCAATGTAGCATTACAAAGAAATAGAAATCTGCGATTGAGATTTCATTGCCATTTAAATACTGATTTGACTGAAGTTTATTTTCAATAAAATCAAAACTTCTTGATAACTTGTGTTTGGATACTTCAATCCAAGACTCAATCTTTTCTTTGTAGAAAAAAGCAGAGAAATTTTTATGTATATCCATACTAATAAATGACAATAGACTCATCATTTCATAACGTTCAAAAGAACTAGATTTGGGTATTAGATTTTTCTCTGGAACCAAGTCAGCTAAATAAGTCAGTATTGTTGTAACTTCAGTTATGACTTTACCATTTTCAAGTCCAAGTGCTGGAACTGCCCCTTTAGGATTAATCTTTAAATAATCCAATCCGGATCCAGTGACTTTTGTTGATAAGTCTACAAACTCTGTATCAAATACTTGCCCTGTTTCTTTTAAAGCAATATGAATCGCCATTGAACAGGCATGAGGATAAAAAAATAATCTCATTGATAATAACCATTATTTAAATAGAAAAATAAAGGTAAAAATACAAATATGTACCTTTACCTTTCTGAAATTATTTAAGTTTCTTATCTACACTCAGGCCACCTGCGCCAAAGATAACAAGAGCCAGTAGACCTCCAGCCATTGAAATGTTTTTCATAAACATAATTTGGCTGTTCATATCAGAACCACTGTGAAATAGCACTGCTGCCACTAACGAGAAACCAAACAATAGAAATGCTGCAAGTCGCGTTTGAAGGCCAATCAATACAAGGAAACCACCTCCAAACTCAACCAGAATTGCTAATGGCAATAATGCAGATGACACTCCCATAGACTCCATATATCCAGCATTACTCGAATATTGAAATATCTTTCCTAATCCGGATAAGACAAAAATTACAGATATCATTACCCGCATTAGAAGTGATGCAAATCCAAATACTTTTGGATGTTGGATAATTTTTTCGATTGCGTTATTAATTCTAGTCATAATTATTCTCTCTCAGTTTGGAGCAGGAATAGCAAACATTTGTGGAATACTATTAATTGCTTTACTAATTGATTGAGAACGAGTTGGAAAAGCCATTCCTTCAGCACGTACTACAAATACGTCTTGTATACCTAAGAAATTAAAAATATCTTTTAAATAAGATTCTTGATGATCCATAGGAAATTGATCACCATAAGCACTACCGCGAGCACTCACAATAATAACTTTCTTACCTGAAACTAAGCCTTGTGGCCCATTCTCTGTATATCTGAAAGTCCGACCTGCAATTAAAATTCGGTCAATCCATGCTTTCAAAGTGGTGGGAATACTCAAGTTGTACATCGGTGCCCCTAGTACAAAAATATCTGTTTCTTCAAATTGTTGAAGAATACGTTCATCAACTTGTGCTTCTTCACTCAAACTATCAAAGTGTTTTGAAAAATGTGGAAGTGGTTCTACATGCAAATCGCGATAGGTTACCTCTAAAGGACCATGTTTTTTTAACTCTTGAACTACTGCTTGCCCAATCTCCCGAGTAGCCGAGAATTCACCGAGAGCACTTGAGTCTAAATGTAAAAGTTTCATTTCATACCTATAAGGGTTTTAAGTCGTGAAATGAGTTTATTCGTTTTATATTTGCCACTTAAGCCCTATAATCGGGAACATATGTTGCAAAAAATGCAACCAACAAAGATAAAGTTCGAAGTAAGATAAATTATTGGTTCATTAAGGTTAAAACACCGATGAAAGATTTAAATGATTTATATATTTTTGCTTTAATTGTCGAACATGGTGGTCTAAGTAAAGTAGAACAAAAAACAGGTATATCTAAATCAAAATTAAGCCGAAGACTCTCAAATTTAGAGAAAAATTTAAACGTTAAATTATTACAACGAGACTCAAGACAAATTAAGCTTACTGCAATCGGCGAGCAGATTTATCAATATGTACAATCAATGCTTTTAGAAGCGCAAACTGTTTATGACTTAATAGATCAGTTACGCGGCGAGCCGATTGGATCAATTACTGTAAGCATTCCTATAGATGTTGCAGAAAGAATTATGCCTCTCATTCTTCCTGAATTTATGGATAGATACCCAAAAGTAGAAATCAAATTTATTGTTACCAACAAGAGGGTTGATATTCTTAAAGAATCTGTCGATATTGGGATCCGTATTCGACAGAACTTAGATAGCGATCACAATTTAGTGATGAGACATCTTGGTTATACACAATCAGTATTAGTCGCCAGTCCACAATATCTCAACCAATATGGTACACCTACGCATCCTAGCGATTTAAGTAAGCATAAATTGTTAAGTAATATCGAAAATGAAAATCAAACTTGGTTCTTTAGCAATCAAACTATTAATGAAAATGTAAGTTTGCCTATAAAACCATTTATCAAAGCTGCAAGTTTAACTTTGCTTAATTGTTTAGCTACCGATGGAAAAGGTATTGCTTTGCTGCCTTTATTAAAATGCAAAAGCCTGATATTAGAAAAGAAACTTATCGTCGTTTTACCTGAATGGGAACTTCCAACTGGAAATTTTCATTTAATCTTTCCATCTCGGAGCGGTGCTTTACCAGCATCAAAGGTTTTTCTTGATTTCTTAATCGAAAAAATTCCTCCTCTACTCAAAGAAATGCAGGATATTTAATTAAAATAAATATATAAAATGTCTATACCCGATTTTAGGTATAGACATTTTTTACTATTGATAGGCATACATTAATAAAGCTGTGATTTCACCATTCTTTGGAACTGAAGTTTCAAACCCATAATATTGTCCATATTTTGGTCGTAAATATTCAGTTGCCTGATTACCTATTGCATCAAGATATGCTGGTAGCTGGGCCATATGTGAATTTGTTTTCTGAGGATCAGGAGCTCCTACTCCCCACTGCACTACCCCATATGATTGGCCCACTGCTTGTTTCATATCTTTTAGGAATTCTAAATAGAAATCTACATCAGCTTTAGATCCAACATTTCCATGGCCACCACTCAGAAATACCCAATTTAAACTTTTTAATTCTTTTAAATTTTCTTCAAAATAAAGAGGAACTTCAGCACCAGCGAAACCCCAATAAGGTAATTGATCGGCATTTATTAGATCGGGAATATGTGCAACTTTCTCACTTGGAATTAACCAAACACCTGTATCGGCAGTATGTGCTGCATATTTGAAACCATGTACTTGAACATTCACCCCTTCAAAATTAAAACTACCATTTTTAAAAGGAATTGTTTCAGTAGGTTTTGGTAATTTACTTTTAATTCGGTTTAAAAGCTCTGCTGTAGCATCAGATGAAATAATACGTACTTTGACACCTGCCTTTTTAGAAGCTTCAACAATTACTGGAGCTGAGCTGATATGATCAGCGTGCGCATGCGAATAGACAATTGTTGTAACAGGTAATTTTGTTACTTCTGAGATCGCTTTTAAAATCTTTTCTCCAGCATTTTCAACTGGGTCAAATAACAGTACTCCTTTTTCACCTACATAAAACATCGTTCCATAAAATTGAGATTGAAAAAAATAAGTATGTTCTGTCATACGTTGCAGTACATACTCTTGCTGAAGATTTCGGTTATATAGACGGTCAATTTTTTCCGATGGATTTAAAGCTTTATTACTCGATTGGGAAACATAAACCGCATTTACAGTAGAGGGAGCTTCTGGAATATCTATCGTACTTTGAGCATTGGCTCCATGACTTATGTTCAAATACATTAAGCCTAGTAGTGTGGTATTTAAAAAGATCTTTTTCATTCGAAACCTCAGATATACAATTAAATTAAATGTTCTATACTTGATAAAAACATTCTTATATTTCTGATTTCGAAAGATTAAAACAAGCTACTAAAATAAGAACTTAAGTTGCAAAAATAAGAACAGTCAGCAGTTATTTTTTAACTTAATATTCTCGTATTAATAAATTTTTTTAAATATAAATGCTCAACGCTATTTTCTAGATTCGTAACAGGCTTTTTTTAAGTTTTCCATTGCATCTGCTGGCATAGGTGCTGTCATCATTGCATGATAATTCATACATTCTGGGGTCTCTTCCTTTTGCACATTCTGATTAGTAACACAGGCAGAGATAATAAAAGGGATAGATAATATTCCTAACAATTTCATAAGCAAATTCCCAAATTATGATGAAATAATTCTAAATAATTTTATTTTAATATATGTTTGATTTTGTTAAATATACTCAAAAACCAAACAACTAAAACCATGTTCAATTCATAGTAAAAAACCTCCCCACAACCACATCCCTTTCCTCCAAACTCTTTGAGCTTAAAATCTGAAACATCAATCCATCAATCAAATTTAAAACCATGTCAGCACTTGGTTTTAATGCGTGAGTTTCCAAACTAAAAACCAGATCAAAAAGCTCTTTAAGCAGCCATTTTCTATATTCAAGCGCTATGCGGTAGGCCTGCGGGTAAATGTGTTTAGTTTCAAAAATGGCTTTAAGTAATAGATAGTACAGGCTATTAAAATTGACATGTAAAACAATAATCTCTTTGAGTTTATCGCTTGAGGTTCGGTAACGGCTTGAGTAGATAATTGCCAGCACTTCTTCTTTGAGTTTGCTTTTTTGAAAGGATACACACATTTCAATAAGTCGCTGTTTTGAGTGAAAGTAGTTATAAAAAGTGGCTTTAGGAACTTTGGATTTTTTGATGATTAAGTCCACACCCGCATTGTGAAATCCATAGAGATTGAACAGCTCTATTGCTGTATGAAGAACCTGTAATTTTTTGGAAGATCTTTCTAAAGTTGGCATCGTTTTACCATTATAAATTCTTGTTGTTGCTAAAAGAGATAAAAAAGCCTGTGCCTTTTCTGGGAGAAAAAAAGGCACAGCAAAGCCGTAAAGACTGTGCTTGGCACATCTCAAGTTTTATTGTTGCTAAGTTTTTGGTCGTGACGATTTAAAGCCTGAAAAGCCTATAGGCAATCAAGTTTCTTTAAAGTGATTTAAGTTGTGTCGAGATAGATTTTGACAGTGAGTGCCAATAATTTATGAATGTGCATAGCCAACTCCTTCTTTTGGGAGTTCTGCCAAAGCATTATAAATTATGGTGGCAGAACGGAAGCAGGTTGACGGACTGGGTTCGACATCCAGCACACCCGAAGGTGTCCCACTCCCGTCCTACCGCTACGGGAGGGAACGAGGTGTGCACACAAGACTATTCCTCAGAAGAAATAATCCTGATGTGGTCGAATCATCGGTCCGTCAAAACCGACTGGCAATGTAGGCCAGCCCGCAAATGGTAATCTTCAATATTTGAGCTGTCAATGTGAAATTGGCTAGAAATTATTTAATTAAATTATTGTTTTTCATTTAATTACATAATTAAGGAAAACCTTAAATATTGGCTTAACAATTTGCTTTTATAACAGCACTCTAACGCTTTCTTTTTATTATGACTGCGCTTGCTCGGGCATAAATATTTTAAATTTTGAGACTAAAAAAGGAGGTGTTGGCCTCCTCTTTTAATTCAACCTATAAACAATACCTTTATCTGTCCGATATTATTGAAGATTCTTTGAGTACGTTTTGGTTGATATTTGTGTGATCTCTTTCTTTTCTAGACGATTTAACAATGTGCCAAAGATTGCAGCAACAATGTACATAAATAATGAATAAACTGCTGCTGGCATAGCGGCCATACTGCTTGCCATTACTGTAAAAGCAATGGTCATGGCTAAGGTACTGTTATGAATTCCAATTTCAAACGCGCAAGCTTTTGCCTGAAAGCTATTTACACCCAATAATCGTGGGACAAAATAGCCAACCATTAAACTACATACGCAAAACAGCAAAGTTGCCAATCCAATTTGCCCAATATACGTCATCAGATTTTGATAATCTCGTGCAACTGCTAATATGATGATCGATACGAGAAAAACGATAGCAAAGATACGCACAGGTTTATTGAGTTTTTCGGCCGTATGCGGTGCAAAATGACGGACTAACATCCCGATCCCAACGGGAACTAAAATAATAAGAAAAACTTGTATGATTTTAGAGAATTGCAATCCTACATTTTGCCCATTTTCCATAAAGTGTTGTATTGCGAAATTCACGATTAATGGAAGTGTAAAGGCAGCAATGACCGAATTTATAGCCGTTAAAGTAATATTTAAAGCGATATCCCCTTTATAGAGATAACTAAATAAATTAGCTGTTGGCCCGCCCGGTGACGCAGAAAGGAGCATTAATCCAACAGCAAGCATTGGTGGTAAAGCAAGAACCTTACAAATAATAAATGCAATACCGACTAAAATAACCAGTTGGCAAAATAATGCGATAAAGACGGCTTTGGGGTGTTGTCGTACGCGTTTGAAGTCATTTATGGTTAACTCTAGACCCAAACCAGCCATAATAATTGCGAGTGCAATTGGTAAAAATACGGTAATTAATCCTGAACCCATAATCTCATTCCTTTTTTCATTTATTTATGGAGCTTCTAGCCTCATACACTTATGTTTTTAATTAAAAGTTTTTATTAAACCTTGAGTTCTTTTCTTAAAATTTTACCCACATTTGACTTGGGTAATTCATTAATAAATTGAATATAGCGTGGTTGTTTGTAGCCAGTCAGGTTTTCTTTTGCATAGATTTGGATTTCTTCAACCGATAAAGAGTCATCCTTTTTGACAATAAAGGCTTTAGGCACTTCACCCGATTTTTCATCTGCAATGCCAACCACGGCGACTTCTAAAATTTTTGGATGTTGGGCTAAAACTTCTTCAATTTCGTTCGGAAAAACATTAAAACCTGACACTAAAATCATGTCTTTTTTACGGTCAATAATTTTGGTATAGCCTTTTTCATTCATAAAGCCAATATCACCCGTTCTAAAGAAACCATCAGCAGTCATGACTGCTTTCGTTTCTTCAGGTAAATTCCAATAACCTTTCATGACCTGCGGGCCACGAATTGCAATTTCTCCAGTTTCACCGGGTGCTAATTGGTGACCTTCATCATCCAAAATTGCAATATCCGTGCTCGGTACAGGAATACCGATCGTGCCACTAAAAGTATTAGAGACTGGTGGGTTAAAGGTCGCCACAGGAGAAGTTTCTGATAAGCCATACCCTTCACGGATAATACGTCCTGTCAGTTTTTCCCATCCATCGGCCGTGGATTTCAAAATTGCCATACCGCCGCCAGTGGTAATTTCTAAACGGCTATGGTCCAGCTTATTAAAGCCTTCATGATGAAGTAGTGCATTAAATAAAGTATTTACAGCAGGAAAAACCGTGGGACGATATTTTTCAAAACAATGCACGAGAGCATCTAAATCACGTGGGTTTGGAACTAAAACAGTGGCATAACCTTTATTCATTGCACTGTGTAATAAACAGACAGTAAAACCAAAAATATGATAAAGCGGTAAGGCACAGATCGCTATTTCATCTTCAAAAGCATCTCGGTCACCAAAATAGCTTTTAAAAACCACATTATTTTGTAATAAGTTGGCGACAATATTTTTATGGGTTAATTCTGCGCCCTTGGATACACCTGTTGTCCCGCCCGTATATTGCAAAAGCGCAGTGTCCTCAAGAATAAGCTTAGGACGTATGTAGTCTTGGGCATTTGTCTTCAATAAAATTTGCTTAAAAGCGTATTTTTTAGAATCTAAGGTGTCTAATTCAGTAGGTTGCTCGACCAACATTTCAGTCATGGTGGTGGTAATAATCTGCTCAACCGACACGTGCTCTTTAACTGCCTCATAAACAGGTAAAAACTGTTCTAATATAAATAAGACTTTTGCGCCTGCATCATTTAATTGATGCTTTAACTCACGTGCTGTATAGAGGGGGTTAATATTGACCAGAATGTAACCTGCACGAATCACGGCAAGTGAAATAATTGGGTACTGAATAATATTGGGCATCATTACGGCAACTCGTGTACCTTTTTCTAGCCCTAAACTTTGCAAGAATGTTGCTACTTGTCGGCTATATAAATCGATTTCAGCATAAGAAAAAGATTGATCTGCAAATATAAAAGCCTTTCTTTGCTGGAACTTATTAAAGCTGTTGTCCCATAAATCGAGAAGTGAAGTTTGTTCATCCGGCAATGTAATCATACTTTCTATATTCCATTGCTTATATTCGTCTAACCAGATCTGATTTGTCATCTTATTGTCCTTTTATGAGAGGGAGAAATGGACCTATTCCTACTCCACTTTTTATATTTTCTTTAATCTCTTAAACTGCTTACTCTCGTACAGAAATAAACTGTTTATATAACTAAGCGATCCATTAAATAGTTAAATTAAAATTTATAACCAATTTTCAAACCGTAACCGATTGAATAGTTATTTTTATATTCACCAACATAATATTCACTGCCTGCCTGAGCACCAAGCTGTCCTTTGGCATCACCAAGCCATAGATACTTCATTCCACCTGAAATAAAGTATTTTGAAGTTGGACTATATTGCGCACCAAGACCAACACTGTAATAACCTTTAGCTGGCCCACCTGTGGACACCCGTTCACCTGCTCCCGAGTCCCAACCTACAGAAACTGAACCTGACCATTTATCGCTTAGGCGTTGCCCAATTCCAAGATTGGCAGACCATTGATCATCATAATAACGAACCAGATTAAAACCGTTTGGACGACTTGGCGTTGATAGAACCCCAACAACTTCTGAGATTTCGCCAAAACGATAGGGTTTAAACTCAAAATCATTCCAGTGAACCCAACGCACGTTACCGAACAATAAAGTACCTTTGCGTAATCCGGTCTGAAATTCCAAATTCACTGACTCTGGCGCTCTAAACTTAGTTGAGCCTGATGTGCCTGCTTCGGGTAAGCCCGCAACAATACGATTGAGTGCCTCCTTACGAGATTCAGTGAGTTGTCCTATAGAAACCATATATGCCAAATGCTGATCAAGAAAATCACGGCCTTGCTGTGTACTCAACATATCAACCAGTGGCGCATTTTCATTGGCAGTCACTTCATGCATAATTTCTGAACGATAGGTCAATGAGGCTTTAATGGCTTTTTCGGGAATTTGATAACCAAATCCTGCCAACCAACCCCAATCTCCAACTTCTTTGGCATTAAAGTCATAGCCATTATATACACTGAAAACTTGACCTCTTAAATTGACGTTACTTTTAAACGTCTGATAAACAGGACCTGCATAAAAATTCCAGTTCTTATCCGGTTGATAACCAAATATCAGACTAAAATTTTGCATAACAAAATTTGATTTGGTGTTCCCTGTTACGACCTCTCCACCAGTCTTTTGGGCAAGTGTTGCTGAATCAATGCCTGGTACTAAAATCGTATCACTCGGCTTAGCAACAAAACTGTTATTTCCATAATATTCAGAGTCGGAAGTAAATGGCTGATCGTAAAGAAAACCAAATGAAAACTGAGGTGCTAACTGTAATTTCAAGGCTGCACTGGGACGATAATCAGAGTTTGCAATATCAGAAATACTATTACGTGTTGGGTTTGTACCCGCTTCTTGTCCTTCTAATGAAGTGTCTGAAACAGATAAACTTGCCTCAAAATAATTACCAGGTTGTAGAAATGGAGAAATTGATTGTCCTGTTCGATCAAATGCTGCTGCATAGAGTGGGCTCGTACAAAATGAAGCCATGACCATGACTAATGTTTTCTTTTTCATCTTTTAATCCGTCCTAGATTTTTATTTTTACTTATTAGGGCGCTCTTTACTGAACGCCTGATGTTTGTTTTTACATAGTGATTCTTATTAGGTATTTTCTATAAAATCAGGTTGTTCTCCTTTTCTGTCAAACGGCGCGGTTAAGGAATGGTTCTTACTAGAACCATTCTTCTGACATATTGAGTGGAGTCGTCTCTACCGGATCAAGTACCGCTAACCAACTTATAATTTTCGGCATTTCCCAGCCAAAGAAATAATCACACGCTGCAAGCTTCCCATACAGAAAATCAGGATCTGTTGAGTTCGGCATGAGTTTATGAATGACTACCGCTTGATCAAGCCATAACCACCCCACTACAAGATGCCCAAAAGCTTCCAGATAATTGGCGGCATTTGCCAGTTGAAGTTCTACATCGGTTAATGCATGCAATTTCTCTGTTACATTTCGGATGAGTTGCCACTTTTGGTCTAATTGATCTGCATGATCTTTTAAAGAAGGCTCAGCTTTGGCTTGTGCGATCGTATTCATGATTTTTTCATGTAATAGCTTCATCGACAGCCCCTGATTAAGACGAGTTTTTCGTCCTAATAAATCGAGCGCCTGAATGCCAAATGTTCCTTCGTGAATGGGGTTGAGTCGATTGTCCCGATAAAACTGTTCAACATTATATTCACGGGTATAACCGTAGCCGCCATGAACTTGAATGGCTAAATCATTTGCCACCAGCCCCCATTCAGAAGACCAGCTTTTCACCACTGGTGTTAATAGATCAAGTAATTGATGGGCTTGATCGCGTTGCTCGGCATCTTCAAGCGAGTGAATATCATCGGTTAATCGGGCTGCATATAGGCACAGTGCTAATGCGCCTGAGACATATGCTTTTTGCGCCAAGAGCATACGGCGTACATCTGCATGTTGAATGAGCGGGATTTGTGGAGAACTTGGATTGCGTTCACTACGAGAACGACCTTGTACTCGAGTTTTTGCATAATCTAAAGCATGAAGATAACCTGTATATCCCAATGCTGCTGCCCCAAGTCCAACCGAAATTCGGGCTTCATTCATCATATGGAACATATAGGCCAACCCTTTACCAGCTTCGCCGACTAGCTCACCAATTGCGCCTGCTTCTCCTTCGGGTGTGAAACGACCTTCCCCAAAATTCAGCACACAATTCACAGTTCCCCGATAACCCATCTTGTGGTTAATTCCAGCTAATACCACATCATTACGTTCACTTGGCTGTCCATTTTCATCGAGTAATTTGCGCGGTACGGTAAACAGAGAAATGCCTTGCACACCTGCTGGTAATTGTCCATTTTCATCTGGAATTTTTGCCAGAACCAAATGAACAATATTGTCAGAAATATCGTGCTCGCCGCCTGAAATCCACATTTTGTTTCCAAACAAACGATAACGACCATCTTTTGTTTTAATCGCACGTGTACGAATATCAGCCAGACTTGAACCAGCTTGCGGCTCCGATAAACACATCGTTCCGAAACATTTGCCTTCTATCATGGCGTTGACATAGGGTTTAACTTTTTCAGGTTCACCATGAGCCATTAATAAATTTGCATTACCAATGGTTAAAAAGGCATAGCCCGCTGTTCCTGAATTGGCACCGAGTAGATATGCCATACCTGCACGCTCAATGGTATTGGGTAAGTTCATTCCATTCCAATCTGACGGAAACGCTGCACTCATCAAACCTGCATCAGCAAAGGCCTTAAGTGCGACCCCGACTTCAGGATTAACAGTTACACGTTCACCATCAAAAACAGGTTCGTTACTGTCATTTTTTTTATTATGAGGAGCAAATAAATCGGTTGCCAAAGCCTCGTAAACGTTTAAAACAGATGTATATTCAAAACGGTCCTGTCCTGCAAAAGTATCGCGTTGGCTGAGTTCTTCAACTTTTAGCCAATCGAATAGCAAAAAATCGACATCACGGCGAGAGAGAATTAATTTATTGCTCATGGTTTATTCCTATACATTTACAAGTGTAAGCCACTCTGTCACAAGTGCTGGTTTTGCCTGATCTTCGATTTCAATCGTGACTTCCATGATCAACTGATAACTTCCCTCATTTTTTTGGGAAACATTTTTTAAGTGAAAATTTCCACGCACCCGCTTACCGCTATGTACAGGACTAATAAAACGCAAATTATTGATGCCATAATTCACGCCAGATTTCTGCCCCTGTACAGTCGGCAAGACTTGAGCGGCCATCGCTGAAAGTAAAGAGAGTGTTAAAAAACCGTGGGCAATCGTGCCACCAAAAGGTGTCTGACGAGCAGCTTCTTCATCCACATGAATAAATTGATGATCTTGTGTGACATCCGCAAAGGTATTAATCATGTTTTGATCAATGGTCATCCATTGCGAGCTACCTAATTCTTGACCTTGCAACTCAACCAGTTGGTCGATGCTTAATGTATTTTTTGTCAAAATTACTCTCCTGCCATTAATGAAGCTTTTTTCAGCTCAAGCTCACCTTGAGCGCCTCCTCTGACAGGCACAAACTCACCTGTTCGGTCTGCAACATCAGCTAAACGTTGTGCTAAAACATGCGGAACCTGTTCATCCGTACCTAAATAAATTCCTTGAGTAAGGGTAATGTGGGCAGCTTCAAAACTACCTGCGCCCGCACAAAGAATCATACGAGTCGGTGCATCTTCGCTAACCAAAGTCGCGATTGCAGGACTGACCGCACTTGGAGCAAGAGCTTTAAGGGCTTCTTCGGGTAATAATCCTTCAAGCATACGAGTTGCTGCTGTTGGTGCTAGACAATTTACCCGAACATTAGATTTTTCACCTTCTAAAGCCAGTGTCTGCATGAGTCCAACCAATGCCATTTTTGCAGCACTGTAGTTGGACTGCCCAAAGTTGCCATATAGACCAGATGATGAAGTCGTCATAACAATACGACCATATTTTTGCTCGCGCATGATATCCCATACCGCTTTTGTGCAATTTACTGCCCCCATTAAGTGGACATCAATCACGGTACGAAAGTCATCTAGTGACATTTTGCTAAAAGTTTTATCTCGAAGAATTCCAGCGTTATTAATTAAAATATCTACACGTCCCCAACGGGCAATGGTTTCATCTACCATCTGTTGAACTTGTTCAATATCCGTGACTGAAGCACCATTTGCCATCGCCTCGCCACCAGCCGCAATAATTTCATCCACGACTTTTTGGGCCGCCATGGTTGAGCCACCTTTTCCGTTTACATCGCTACCAAGATCATTCACGACCACTTTTGCACCCAAACGTGCCAGTAACAATGCATGTTCCCGCCCTAGACCTGCGCCTGCACCTGTAACAATAGCCACTCGATTGCTTAAATTAATTGTCATGATTTTTTCCTAAACATATGAATAAGATGTATTTAATAAATGTTTTAATAAGCTGTCACGCCGCCATCAATTGCAATGGCTTGACCTGTGAGATATGAGTTTTCTTTGGCACACATCATCAGCATCATTGCCACCACTTCGCTTGGATGGCCAAGACGCTTCATTGGCGAGGCTTGCCCTAAAAAGTCTTGTTTCTCTTTGAGTTCACTGTCGACCACCATCGGGGTGGTTGTATAAAATGGACAAATTGCATTAACTCGAATGCCTTTATTTGCATATTCAACCGCTGCTGTTTTGGTTAATCCCACCACAGCATGCTTTGCCGCAGCATAGGCAGCCAATTTGGGAGCAGCGCCTAAACCTGCAACAGAAGCAACATTCAGAATAATGCCCCCACCTTGTTGCAACATCTGACGAATTTGATGCTTCATTCCAAAGAACACACCTTTGGCATTGACGGCAAAACTCAAATCCAGATCTGCTTCATCGGTATCAATAAAGCTTTTCATAGGCGGACTCATACCTGCATTATTGATCCCGACATCGACTCTACCAAACTGAGTAACTGCACTTTGCACCAAAGCCTGTACATCTGCTTCACAACTGACATCACACACTTGCGCAACCACCTCCACTCCTGCTTGGCGTAGCGGTTCAACTACAGTATTTAACCCTTCAATATTCAAGTCACCCAACACTAATTTTGCACCATACTTTGCCAGTTGCTGTGCCAGCAATGCACCAAATCCACTCGCCGCACCTGTGATTAAGACCACTTGACCTGAATAATGTTCGTACATTGCTATTCTTCCCTAAATAGTTAAACCGCCATCAACCACAATACATTCACCATTGGTGTAACTCGCAGCATCGGACACTAGATACAATACGGTACCTGCCATTTCACGTGGTTCTGCGTGACGGCGTAATGGAATTGTGTCCATCCAACTTTTATAAATATCTTCATTTTCAAATAGTGCCGAAGCAAATTTGGTCTTGGTAAGACCCGGCAATAAAGCATTCACTCGAATGCCCAATGGCCCACATTCTTTTGCAAAGGCTTTGGTCATATTCACCACCGCAGCTTTGGTAATAGAATAAATACCTTGTCGATCTCCGGGTTGCAGGGCATTTACAGATGCGGTATTAACAATTGTACCGCTGCCCTGTTCTTTCATTAATTTGCCCGCCTCAATAGACATGAAGAAATATCCACGAATATTGACTTCAACCGTTTTGTTATAGGCTCCAATATCTGTATCGAGAATATGCCCAAAATAGGGATTGGCGGCCGCATTGTTGACCAAAATATCTAAACGTCCATGTTCTTTACGAATATATTCAAAAATTTCTGCAATATCTTCTAACTTCCCCACATGGCAAGCAAAAGCCTCCGCCTTTCCATTTGCTGCAATAATTTCATTAGCAACGCGTTGGCAATCTACAACTTTCCGACTAGAGACAATTACATGTGCACCTTGTTCAGCTAAAAGTTTGGCAATTTCCTCGCCAATGCCGCGACTTGCACCTGTAACTAAAGCTATTTTTCCAGTCAAATCAAATAAATGTGTTGCCATATCATTTCCTTATGTTCATAGGTTTTATAAAAATTAGTTGTAATCAATGCTTCTAAATGTGGTTACCACAAGCGCTACATTCAAAATTCACGGTTTTAATCACTCTATTTCTTACGCTATTTCCTGACCATATCTAACTTGTTACAATGAATAAAATGAATTGTTTGAATAACAAACTATGAATGAAATGAATAATAATATTGCCTCTCTTGCTCGTATTGACCTGAATTTATTTCGTGTATTTGTGGCAATTTATAAAGAAAAAAATCTAACACGGGCCAGTGAACAACTTTATCTAAGTCAACCTGCTGTTAGCCATGCTTTGGCACGTTTACGTGATCATTTTAATGATCCATTATTTATTCGAGATGGACACGGTGTTGTTCCATCACCTTTAGCCAAACGTTTATGGCCTAAAATTGAACAGTCATTACAACTTATACATCAAGCAATTCAGAGCACACATGACTTTGTGCCAGCACGAGATTTAAAGCATCTCACAATTGCTATGAATGATGAGTATGAAGGAATTTTTTTACCCTCTATTATTCAGCACTTGACTCAATTTAATCCTAATTTGCAGTTAAATAGCGTACGCATTGATCGTAAAAACTTAAGACATGAGCTTTCTACGGGGAAAATTGATTTTGCGATTGATGTTCAACATTCAGTTGAAGATAGCATTGGTTATGAATGCCTTACTAAAGATCAATTTGTAGTAATAAGTCGCAAGCAGCATCCTTTATTATCCACAACAAACCTAACCAAAGAAATTTATTTAGAAACTAAACACATTACAGTGTCCTCTCGTCCTACAGGTCGTGTCTTTGAAGATTTTTTCTTATCTAAACAAGGTATCAAAAGAACGATTAGTTTCCGCTGCCAACAATATGAAACGGCAATCCGATTAATTACACAAATGGACCATTTACTCACGATTCCTCAATGTCAAATTGCTCATTTTAAAGATGCTTACCCTCAAATTAAGGTGCATCCGCTACCGATAGATATTGTTGGATATCAGATGAATTTATATTGGGATCAGCAAAAGTCCCATGAACACCAAATCGTATGGTGTAAGAGCCAAATATTGCAGCTTATGAATAGTTTATAAAATAGTAAATTTATGACAGTAAAATTCTATTTCGCTTGCGCTACTCATATTTTTATGTATGATTGAGTAATCACTCAATTAATATTTTTATATATGGCTCGTCCTCGTAGTGAAGATAAACGTAATGCAATTTTAAGTGCTGCTATCGAAACATTGGCAGAGCTTGGCGAGCGTGCGTCTACCTCAAAAATTGCCAAAGTTGCTGGTGTGGCAGAAGGTACTTTATTTACCTATTTTAGTAATAAAGAAGAACTGCTGAACCAGTTATATCTTTCGCTAAAGGCCGAACTGCGTCAGGTGATGATGCTTAGTTACCCGACTAACGCTGACCTGCAAACACAAATGTCGCATATCTGGCAAAGCTATTTGGACTGGAGTTTAGAAGCTCCCCTTAAACGTAAAGTAATGGCGCAGCTTTCAACATCGGAACAAATTACTGAGCAAAGTAAACAAATTGGTATGCAAACCTTTTGTGACCTCACCCAAAACATTCAAGAATGTATTAATGACGGAAAATTAAGAGATTACCCACCGTTATTTATTGCTTCAATTTTAGGTGCGCTTGCTGAAGTTACACTCAATTTTATTGCCCAAGACCCTTCTCAAGCCGAGCGTTATCGCAAATCAGGTTTTGAAGCCTTTTGGCATGCAGTTTCAATATAGATAAAAGTAAGGATGCGCGGCGTCCTTATTTTTGAATGAATTAATGAGTGAGTAAATACTCATTTAAATAAATCAAAATAAGCACTTAGCCCAAGTTCTTATTTATACATATAGGTTTGTTCCAATAAGGAAAAACAAAATGACTATTTCAAACACAACAGACTTGCCTGCTCCCCTAATGCCATCTCAACAACACAATGGCAAATTTAGAAATACGCGTCCAAATCAACACAAGCCTTCTTTTGGTAAAACGCTTCAGCTCATGTGGAAGTTTTTATTTAATAAACCAAAAGACACCGTTCCAAATAGAGAAATTCCTGTTTTAAGTTTGTCGAAAGAACAGTTATTAAGTGCGCCCGATCGCTCTCTATTTCGTTTGGGCCACTCAACCATCTTGTTAAAACTGCAAAATGAATTTTGGTTAACCGACCCAGTGTTTTCAGAGCGTGCTTCGCCTTTTCAATGGCTTGGACCAAAACGTTTCCATCAGCCACCAATTAGCATTGCGAACTTACCACCTATTAAAGGCGTGATTTTGTCGCATAACCACTACGACCACCTCGACTACCATGCAGTGATGCAACTTCACGATAAAGTTGAGCATTTCTTAACACCGCTTGGTGTGGGTGACACACTCATTAAATGGGGAATTCCAGCAGAAAAAGTTCAACAACTTGATTGGTGGGATACTACCCATGTAGATGGACTAAAATTGGTGGCTACCCCTGCTCATCATTTTTCAGGCCGTGGTATGGGCGATAGCAATGCGACGCTTTGGGCCTCGTGGGTGATTATTGATAATGATTTACGTGTATTTTTTAGTGGAGATACGGGCTATTTTGATGGGTTTAAAGAGATTGGATATCGTTATGGCCCTTTCGATCTGACCATGTTAGAAACGGGTGCTTACGACCCCGAATGGCCTGATGTTCACATGCAACCAGAGCAAACTTTACAAGCACATATCGATTTAAAAGGACGTCATTTGCTGCCTGTGCACAACGGTACTTTTGATTTGGCCCTTCATGCTTGGGATGATCCATTTGAACGTATCGTGGCTTTGGCTCAACAAAATGAGTTAGCGATTAGCACACCGCAAATGGGAGAACTCTTGAATCTTAATGAACCAAATGTCGAAAATTATTGGTGGCGTTCGTAAGTTTGAAGAAATTATTTGGAGAGTAAAAGAATGCTTTTTCTCTCCAATATTTAAATTTTAACTTGTGTGGTGTGCCTTCCACGGAAACTTAATTGTGCACAAAACAAAAACCAGAAATAAAAATTGGGAAATATACATATAGTTAAGCAAGTCTCGCCCTACTTTTAATGTAATCCAAGTGTTGTGAATGACATCACTAAATATAATGAGAAAAGTTAGAATTAAGCCGATACGAGGTCTATAAAATAGAAGAATTGCTGCAAGTGGATCAATAAACGTTAAAGATGTCCAATAAATACAAGTAAATAAAGGCGCATTGTTATAGTCCCAAAACAAACCATGCATCAAAACTGTTTGTAAATGGTTGAACCCTGCACCAATAAGGCAAAGTGCATAAATACATCTAATAGTAAATTCAGTTTTCAAAAACAACTCTCTTATTCATTCATCATGCTATGTAAAAAATATTTTTATTTGGATAAAGCTATTCAATATTTTAATTGCAACAATCTACATAAATATAATTTAAAAGACTCTAAAAATAAATGATAAATGGCTATCCCCTTTCATCAATCTTACTTATAAGTTGTGAACTATTTGATTAAGCATCTATTAGAAATTCATACGATTAAAAGAACTCAATAAAATATTTTTTATAAATTATTAAAATTTTTTTATTTAATAAAATTTAAATTATTCAGTTAGATATATTCAAAATTAACACTTTTAAATAGCTTGCTTAAAACTAGGATTGGTTTTGTCTTAGTTTTATTATTGACTTAAAACACAGACTGCATTAGTCTGTGTTTATAATTGATCAATTATGAAATTAAATGGCTTATATCACTAGTAGCATTGAGTATGCGATTCACTGTCTTCTTTTTCTTGTGAACAATGAAGATAAACCTTTGAGTAGTAAGGACCTTGCTGAATTACAAGGAGTCTCTCCGAGTTTTATGGCCAAGATTTTTCCTAAACTTGAAAAGGCAGGTCTCGTTATTGCTCAAGAAGGTGTTCGCGGCGGCTATTTACTCGCCCGATCTGCTCATGAAATCAGTTTTTTAGATATTGTGAATGCCATTGAGGGTGAAAAACCGCTTTTTGAGTGCCAAGAAGTTCGTGGGAAATGTGCAGTCTTTAACACTGCCCCGCCAGATTGGGCAACCAGTGGTGTGTGCGCAGTACATGCAGTCATGCTACAAGCCGAAAAAGCCATGCGAGATGCTTTAGGTGCTCATACACTTGGCGATATTGCAGACCGTTTTGGCCGTTATGCACCTGACGTGTTTTTTAGTGATGTAAATGGCTGGATCAATGAACGCATCGAAGGAAGAACAGCAAAAATGCGTAAAAGTAAAATATCGCGGGATACCCCCGACTAATAAGTTAGTAGGGGTTCGCACCCTAATATAAAACACCCTTAATCCTTTTTAAATGCCTTCTCAGATTTTTTCGGACAATCAGAGAATGGATTCGCTCACCTTAAATTTTGTGATGAGTAGGAATATGTTGTCCGAAAATCTATCAAAAGGATAATCAAATGAGTAAGCGTATTATTATTGCAGGTTCTGGCTTTGCTGGCTTATGGGCTGCACTCGCTGCACAAAGAGCAATTCACTTAGCGTCGCAAGAACAAAACATTGAGGTACTGATTGTTTCCCCGAGCCCGAATGTTGGGATTCGTCCTCGTCTTTATGAAGCTGTGCTTGAAAACATGAACCCTGATATTTCAGAGTTATTAAGTGTGGTGGGAGTTAAATTTCTGGCAGGTTGGGTAAATAAAATTGATGTCGACCAACAGGCAATTGAGGTTTCAACCACCGATGACAACAAACAATCCTTAAGGTATGACCGTTTTATTCTGGCAACCGGAAGTACGACGTTTATGCCGCCTATATCGGGTCTTACCGAATATGGCTTTAGCGTAAGCACACTAGAAGATGCTGAAAAACTAGACCAACATCTTAAAAACTTAGCTAATAAACCTGCAAATGCAGCGCGTAATACGGTGGTCGTTGCAGGTGGTGGTCTTACTGGGTTAGAAACCGTTACTGAAATGCCTGAACGTCTGCGTAGCATTTTAGGTGAAACTGATGTCCGTGTAGTTTTAGTTGATTCCTCAACAGAAATTGGCGCGGCTATGGGGGATCAAGCAGCTACCGTTATTCGAGAAGCTCTTAGCGAGCTTGGTGTGGAAGGTAAAGCTGGGCTACGAGTTACAGCACTAGATGCATCAGGGGTAACACTTTCTAATGGCGAAAGAATTGAAACAGAAACCGTGATTTGGACTGCCGGTATGCGGGCTAATCCACTCACCTCTCAAATTGCTGGTGAAAAAGATAATTTAGGCCGTTTGATTGGGGATTCTTATTTACATGCACCTGAAGCAAAAAACATTTTTGTGACTGGCGATACTGTAAAAGTTCCAACCGATGATTTAGGCAATTTTAATGTGATGTCGTGTCAGCATGCTATGAGCTTAGGCCGTGTGGCGGGTTATAACGCTGCGGCAGAATTGGTTGATTTACCACTTCATCCATACAGTCAACCGAAGTATGTCACTTGTGTTGACTTAGGTCCTTGGGGTGCACTTTATACTGAAGGTTGGGATCGACAAGTTCAATTTGTGCGTGAGGAAGCGAAAAAAATTAAACAAGAAATTAATACCGTATGGATTTATCCACCAGTTGCTGACCGTGAAGCAGTTTTTGCAATAGCAAACCCTGATTTTGTAATTGTTCCTTAAATTTAACCTCGTAGGATCAATCCATTTATTTAAAAACCCTAAAAGCAAGCCCATCGCTGGTCCTACTTTTAGGGTTTATATTTGAATTATTAAATTATGACTTTTCTAGCTCTTCTATTATTGCTAGAGCCGTCTTTTTAGCTGAAAAAGGGTTTTGACCTGTAATTAACTTGCCATCTTGAACGACATATGGTGCAAAAGGAATAAAAGCCTTTTCATAACGAGCGCCATATTCTTTCGCTAACTCTTCGGCATTGTACGGCACTTTTTTTGCCACCCCTGCCAAAACCTCTTCACTCCATGCAAAGCATGTTAATTTTTTGCCTGTTATAAGTCGTTCACCATTTGAAAGTCTGACATTGAGCAAGCCACAATAGCCATGACAAACACTTGAAACAATACCGCCTTTTTCATAAATATTTTTGGTGATTTCTTGAAGTTCAGGATTATCTAAAAAATCCCACATCACCCCATGGCCACCTGTGTAATAGATCACGTCATAATCTTGCCAATTAATATCGGAAGGCTTAAAGGTATTTGCCCCAGCAGCGTAATAAAAGCCTGATCTTTTTCTCGGTCTTTAACAGATTTATCTGCTACTAAAGGCACAAGCGATTTTGGTTCAATTGGAGTTTTTCCGCCATTTGGACTCACAATATCTTGCACATAACCTTGTTTTTCAAATTCGTCATAGGCATGGGTGAGCTCACCTAACCACAGTCCTGTTTGTTGATCTACATCCTTATAGCGTGAAACATTGGTCACGACGTGTAATATGCGTTTAGACATTTTCTCACCTCATTTTTCATATTTATAATTCTATTCTTTCGTCTATCAAAGCATAGAAAGTTGTTACTGAAAGTGTGTGCTTGGTAAAGTTATGAACCTTGCTTTTGTGTTACTATAAGTCTAAAGTTAGCTTGAATGTCAAGAGAGTATGTAGCTATGAATATTAGCGAGTTATCGAAATTAAGTGGTTTAAGTACCCCTACTATTCGTTATTACGAGCAAATTAAACTCTTGCCTAAAGCAAAAAGAAAATCGAATGGCTATCGTGAATATACTGATAACGATTTGAAACAACTTTCTTTAATCCAGCAAGCTCAACAAGTCGGGTTTTCTTTAGCAGAAATTAAAGCATTTTTGCCATCGAAAGTTGTCGCTTGGGACCATGATGCTCTCATTCAAACGATTGAAACCAAAATTCAGGAAATAGAAATTTTAGAACAAAAGCTAAAAGTCAGTAAGCAAAACTTACATACCATGATTGAAGCTATTAATAACAAACCAGATGAAATTACATGTGAGCAAAATGCAGAACGTCTGATGAATCTCTATTTTGACAACGCAAAAACACCATAATTTCAATTAGAGTTAATCGCTCTCGCGTTGTATAGATGGGTACTGGTATCAACTAAGTAACCAAAGCGTTTAAGTATCAATCTATAAATCTAAAAAAACGAATTACGGACCAACGCTGTAATTCGTTTTTTCATGCAAATACTATAGAAAAAAATCAGCCAATCTTTTGATAGCGAAAACCTTATTCGGGACCATCAATAAATGTGCTGTTTTAATAAAGGCTTTATTAATTAATGACCAGTGGACCAGAACCCGGTAGTTCGGTCACTAGCTTATAACCCATCAATTTTGCAGGTGTGTATGTACCACCCTTAACGGTATTTTTGAGCAAATAATTCACTACAGTCAGTGAACCATTTACGGTAAGGCTATAAGCGTTTTCCGTTTGGATGCGGGCGGTTTTGATTTCCCCACGTGAATTTCTTGCTTCACCCCAAACATAGGTGGGTACTTTTGCGCGGAGTTCCTCATTTGGCCCAACAACCGTTTTTTCTATACGCGATTTAATAAACTTCTGTACAGCATTTAGTTTTAATACTGGGCGTAAATAGTTCATCATTTTCGCACCAAAAATCATTTTGGGAAATGCGGGTACAAACACTTCAATGTTTGGAATACCTGTTGTATAGAACGCTGTAGATACGTCTCCCCATGGAACACTCATGGCACTTTTTTTACCATCACCAAAATCAATGGTCCGAACATAATGTGCTAATGGAACGGTAGTAATTTTTCCGTTTTTACGAATTTTTCCGCCTTCGGCCATGCCTTCTGTACTTGTTTTAGCAGTACCCGGTGAGAACCCTGTTCTAGAGTCAAAACCAAGCGCTAAATGGGTCGCATCTGGCAATGCTTCTTTGAGCGCAGCAGCAACACAATCTGTCGGGATCACATCGAAACCGACACCCGGACAAAGCACAACATCGGCTTTTTCAGCTTGACTATTAAGTGACTGTGCCAATTCAAATACAGCGATTTCACCAGTAATATCTAGATAGTGAGCACCAGCCTTTATACAAGCTTCCATCATGGGTTTTGATGTTGCTGAAAATGGCCCTGCACAGTGCATCACCAGTTTAAAGCCTTGGAGTTGTTGACTTACCGCATCTATGTTATCCAGCCCAAAAGCTTTATAGTCAAGTCCCAACTCTTGAGCTAATGTTTCAACCTTAGCGTTGTTACGACCAGCCAGAGTTGGTTTTAGACCTTGGCGTACAGCTTCACGAGCGATTAACTCGCCCGTGTAGCCATTTGCTCCATAAATTATCCAGTTTGAATCGTTAGGATTTGTCATAACACAACTCACTTATTAAGAAGCAAATGAATAGTCACGCATGCCTTTTTTGTATTGGCGGGTACGGCATGACATCGCTGATTGTTGCAAAATTAAAGCCCAAGCTGGTGAAACATTTGGTTTTGTTTTTTTACCAGAGCTTAAATTACGTAACTGGAATTTGACCACCGCCATATTGGCAAGTGAAGCAAGTGTTTTGTTCTTCCAAGTAATCGGTTTTAATTCAGGGCTAAGATTCTGGCCTTGTTTCCAAGCATTTGGCAAATTAGGTTCAATCGCTAGAGCTGTGGCAATACCGACCATATCTACACCGCTTTCAACTACTTTTTCTGCCACTTGTTTACGGCGTATGCCACCTGTCACCATAACAGGCATTTTGGCAACTTTACGAATCTCTTGCGCAAATTCTAAAAAATAAGCTTCACGAGCAAGAGTACGGCCATCACGTGCTTGACCTTGCATGGCAGGTGCTTCATAGCTACCGCCTGAAAGTTCAACCAAATCTACAGCGTGTTCATTTAGCATTTTAACTACTTGTTGAGCATCTTCAGCGCTAAATCCACCGCGTTGGAAATCGGCTGAGTTCAGTTTTACTGCAACAGTAAACGTAGGCGAAACGACTTTACGAACTGCTTCCACAATCTCAATTAAAATACGAGCACGATTTTCTAAAGAGCCACCCCAATGGTCTTGGCGTTTATTACTCAGTGGTGAAAGAAACTGGCTTAATAAGTAACCATGTGCTGCATGAATTTCTACACCAGTAAACCCAGCTTTTTCACCTAGACGCGCTGTGTTTGCAAAACGCTGAATCACCTCTGCAATCATAGATTCAGTCATTTCAATTGGTGTATTAAAGCGATTTGACATTTTGCCAAGATCAAGTGAAATAGCCGATGGCGCCCAAGTCTGCTGACCAAGGTTTGCTTGCATTTGACGCCCCGGATGGTTAATTTGAAGCCACACCTGAGCGCCTTTTGAGCGACCAATTTGTGCCCATTTTTTAAAAGTATCTAGATGCTTTTCATCTTCAAGCACTACGCCACCCGGTCCAGTCATCGCTCGGCGGTCTACCATCACATTTCCAGTAATAATTAGACCTACGCCACCATTTGCCCAAGCCTGATATAAACGCATTAATTCTTCTGATGGTGCATGGTTTAAATCAGCCATGTTTTCTTCCATTGCTGCTTTAGCAATACGGTTAGGAACATATGAGCCATTTGGGAATACTAATTTTTCGAACACTTTCATTGGTATGACCTCATTCAGTATGACTTTACTTTAAGATTAAAACTAACTTTAATGTCAATACCTTTTATTATTCCTATATTTATTACTTTCAATTTCAGTAATTTATAAATAAAAAAGAGGCACTTAACGCCTCTTTTTTAAAGTTTGAATGTTTTTAATTATTCGCGAATAAAGGCCAATAAATCAGCATTAATCACTTCATGGTTTACGGTTAACATACCGTGAGAAAAACCTGGGTAGATTTTGAGTTGGCTATTTTGAAGTAACTCAGCAGATTTTACGCCAGAAGTTTTATACGGCACGATCTGGTCGTCGTCACCATGCAACACCAAAACAGGAACCGTGATTTTCTTTAAATCTTCGGTGAAGTCAGTTTGTGAGAATGCCACAATACCATCGTAATGTGCTTTTGCACAACCCGTCATACCCTGACGCCACCAGTTCGAAATGATACCTTCAGATGGTTTCGCATCTGGTCGGTTAAAACCATAGAACGGGCCAGATGGAAGATCACGGAAAAATTGCGCACGGTTTGTGAGTACTTGATTTTGAAGGTCATCAAAAACTTCTTTTGGTAAACCTTCGGGATTATTTTCAGTTTTAACCATTAGTGGAGGAACTGCACTCACAAGGACTGCTTTGTTAACATTTTCCTGACCATGACGTGCAATATAGCGGACTACCTCGCCACCACCAGTTGAGTGTCCAATATGAATTGCATTTTTAATATCGAGATGTTTAACCACTTCTGCAACGTCATCTGCATAGTGGTCCATATCATGACCATCCCACACTTGACTTGAGCGCCCGTGCCCACGTCTGTCATGAGCAACTACGCGGAAACCTTCTTTAAGGAAAAAAAGCAATTGTGTGTCCCAATCATCTGAACTTAAAGGCCAACCGTGATGAAAAAATAAAACTTGGGCATCGCGTGGCCCCCAGTCTTTATAGAAAATGTCTACGCCATCTTTTGTGGTTACATATCCCATCTTTGTACTCCTGCTGAAAATCTGCTTCTAGATTCGTTATAAAGGTATGAATATTTATCGTAAGATTAAAGTTAGCTTTAAGGTCAATAGCCTCAATCTTATTGTTAAAATAAAATTTATATGAAGACTCTACTGTACTCTGTATCTTTTTAATCTTTAATTGTTTTTTATTTTATTTCTTTTAAATGTCAAAGACTTTACAGCTAGAAATTAAAGTCTTGACTTTAAAGTGAACTTTAACCTTATAGTGCCGACATTGGCTATAAATTAACACGTCTTGATAAAGACAACGGTAGCTACGCGGTCAATTAATGTAAAGGTGAACTCCAATGAATATAAAACAACAATTTACTGAGGTTGAATTTGGACAACAAAAAATCAAAGTACCCAAAGGTGGTTATTATGACCGTTTTAGAATGAATCCCGATTTAGATGAAGTCGCTCAAGACCCTGCTGCTGGCAATATCGACTTTTTCCGTCATATTCCTAAAAAATTAGTTGAATCAAGAGTTGGACCTGTTTGGGCACCGAACTTTTATTATCGTAGTGCAAATGTTCAGCTATTAATGCTTGCTCCCATTAAACAGATTAAGGCAAAACTTCCTGATGCTTTAACGCCCTTACAACCATTTCCTGGTTATGGGTTAGTCGCCGTCACTTTTTTCTCTTATTCGGTTTGTGACAATGACCCGTATAACGAGGTGTCGATTGCGATTGTTGTACGCAAACCCAAGGCTCGTGGGCCTCACATCGCAGAGTTAATGAAATCGATGCGTCAACGCCACTTTCATGCACATGTTTTAGCTTTGCCTGTAGATACAGAAATTGCTAGAGTCCGTGGTGTATATGGTTACCAGTTACCAAAATGGTTAACAAAAATTGATATCAGTATTAGTTCAAAAGAGGTTCAAGCCAAAATTTTCGATGTTAATGGAAAATTGGATTTAAGTTTAAAAACTGCTGTTCCTACTTTAAAACGTGTCGATTCTGAAACACATATTAATAAAGCAACCATGCTACATATAGTCGATGGGAAATGGCATCAAACAGATGTTCAATCAAACGTTCTTTCTTTTGCGCAAAAGCTTTTTCCAAAGAAAGTACAATTTGTGAAAAATGAAGGCCCTTTGACAAAGTTGCTAAATGAACTTGGCGCTTCAAAAATTCTCCGCTTGGATGTTATTCAAGATGCCCAAGCAGTCCTTAATTTGCCTACTCCGTTATAAATCTATTCTTCGAGATATAAAAAGAGACCAACTTGTGGTCTCTTTTTTTAATTGATTAGATCGCTTCTTTGGTCATCTCACCATTC